>JAUWXH010000234.1 GCA_030616465.1 Planctomycetota bacterium
GCGGCGCCGAGGACCCCTACGTGGTCGGCCTGACCGTCTACGATGGCGAGCTGATCGCCGGGGGCGTGTTCACCACCGCCGGCGGGGCGGAGGCCAACTGCATCGCCCGCTGGGACGCCAGCACCTGGGCGCCGCTGGGCAGCGGGATGAACGGCACCGTGCGCGCCCTGGCCGACTACAACGGCGAGCTGATCGCCGGGGGCATTTTCGACACCGCGGGCGGGACGGAGGCCAACCAGATCGCCCGCTGGGACGGCACCACCTGGGCGGCGCTGGGCAGCGGGATGAACGCCTATGTGTACGCCCTGACCGTCTACGACGACGAGCTGATCGCCGGGGGTCAGTTCACCACCGCGGGCGACTATGCCTCCGCTTACTGGGCGCGCTGGGGCCAGTGTTCGGGCGACATCGACTGCGATGGCGACACCGACCACGCCGACCTGGGGGCCCTGCTCGGCGCCTGGGGTTCGCAGCCCGGCGACCCGCACTGGAATGAGAATGCCGACCTCGACGGCAATGGCCACATAGGTCACGCCGACCTCGGCGTCCTGCTGGGCGACTGGGGCTGCGGCACGTAGCCCGCCCGGAGGAGCAGAGCACGACAAAACTGATTCACAGCACGGGAGTGACAGCCGCGGTGCTAGCCCCGGCGACTGCCCCGGCGATCCGGTCGGGCTCACCCCGTCGCGCGTTCGGAGGAGATCATAATGGGTAAGCAAGATCGCGAAGCCGAGCAGAACAACGATTCGGTCAACGCCGCGCTGATCGATGCCGCCCGGCGAGAGGTCGAAGCGCTCCAGGTCCCGGCGCGGGCCGCGGGCGCCCCGGCGGTCTCGCCCGCGTCGTTCAAGGGCTATCACGTTCTCCAGGAAGTCCACCGGGGGGGACAGGGCGTGGTCTACCACGCGATCGAGGAATCCACCCAGCGCGAGGTGGCGATCAAGCTCTTGAAGGAGGGGCCGCTGGCTTCTCCGGCCGATAAGGCCCGCTTCGAGCGCGAGGTCCAGATCCTGACCGCGCTCAAGCACCCACACATCGTGGCGATTCGGGACTCCGGCGTGGCGGCGGGCGGCCAATACTTCGTCACGGACTATGTCCACGGCCAGCCGCTCGACGCGTACGTCGCCGACGACGGGCGCTCGATCGACGAGACGCTGCGCGTGTTCGCGAAGGTCTGCGAAGCGGTCAACGCCGCCCACTTGCGCGGCGTGATCCACCGCGACCTCAAGCCGGGCAACATCCGCATCGACGTCGACGGCGAGCCGCACATTCTGGACTTCGGCCTGGCGAAGGTTGCCGCCAGCGATGCCGAGGCGTCTTCGATGACGGCGACCGGGCAGTTCATGGGCTCGCTGCCGTGGGCCTCGCCGGAGCAGGCCGCGGGTCTGCCGAGCCAGATCGACATCCGCACCGACGTCTACTCGTTGGGCGTGATCCTCTATCAGATGCTGACCGACCGCTTCCCGTACGAGGTGCTCGGGAACATGCACGACGTGCTGGATCGGATCATGAAGGCCGACCCGGCCCGCCCCAGCACCATCCGCCGACAGATCAGCAACGAGGTCGAGACGATCGTGCTCAAAAGCCTGGCGAAGGAGCCCGAGCGGCGCTACCAGTCCGCCGGCGAGCTGGCCCGCGACGTCGAGCATTATCTGGCCGGCGAGCCGATTACGGCCAAGCGCGACTCGCTGGCCTACGTCCTGCGCAAGCGGCTGCGCAAGAACAAGCTCCCCGTCGCCGTCGCCGTCGCGTTTCTCATTGTCGTCATGGCCGGCCTGGCAACCTCGCTGACGTTCTGGCGTCAGACCTTGCACGAACGGGATCTGGCCGAAGCCCAGCGCGAACGGGCCGAGGCGAACTTCCAGAAGGCCCGCGATGCGGTGGACCAGATGCTGACGCGCGTGGCGGAGGAGAAGCTGCGCGACGTGCCGCAGATGGAGCCGGTCCGTCGGGAACTGCTCGAGGAAGCGCTGGCCTTCTACCAGGGGTTCCTCCAGGAGCGCAGCAGCGACCCCGCCGTCCGCCAGGAGACCGCTCGGGCCTATCGGCGCGTTGGCGACATCTATAGACGGCTGGCCGAAATGGACCAGGCGGAAGAAGCGTTCCGCCAGGCGATCGCCCTGTACGAGCAGTTGGCGGCCGAATACCCCGATGCGCCCGAATACCGGCGCGACCTGGCCGGCAGCCACGCAAGACTGGGTGGTCTGCTAGGCGCTACCGCCAGGTCCGCGGAGGCCAAGGAGCAATTCCGCGCGAACCTGGCGCTTCGCGAAAGCTTGGTGCGCGACTACCCGTCGGTGGCGAAGTACCGACGGGACCTGGCTATGGCACACGCGTGGCGGGGGGACACGCCGGCCGAAAAGGAGGAAGCGCATGGCCGGGCCATCGCCATTCTGGAAAGGCTCCTCCAGCAAGAGCCCGAAGACGGCGATTCTCAGGGGAATCTGGCAGCGGTGTACAACAGCCTCGGCATTCTGTTCTCGAACACCGGCCGGCTCGAGCAAGCCGAGGTCCACTTCGCCAAGGCCCTCGCCCTGCAGCAGGAGCTTGAGGACCGGGCCCCCGGCACCCGGCAGCGCAACCTGGCTGCGGGTCTGAACAGCCTCGGAAGTGTACTGGTGAAGTTGGGCCGCTACGACGAAGCGGAAGATCTTCTGCGCCGGGCCATGGCAATCGGAGAAACGCGGGCTGCGAAGAATCCTACCATCCCAGCGTATCAGAGCGAGCTGGGGGCCCAGCTCAATAATCTGGCCTCGCTGCTGGCCTGCACGGGGCGCCCCGAGGAAGCGCGAGCGCTTTGGGAACAGGCAGCCCATCATCAGCGCGCTGCCTTGACGCTCAATCCCCTGAACCGCGTATACCGCCGGTTCCTGGCCAATCACACGTCGAATCTGGCGCGTGTCCTTGTAGAGATGGGAAACCACGTGGACGCGGCCCAGGCGGCGCGCGAGCTGTCCGCGGCTGACCCCCAGCCCTGGCAGCCGTACTTCGAGGCCGCCGATTACCTCGCTTCCTGCATGACACTCGCCGAGCGGGACGAGACGCTCAGCGAGGACCGCCGCGCTGCCGTGGTGAACGAGTACGCCGAACAGGCCGCCGAGTTCCTGCGCGAGGCGGTGCCGCTACTCCCGGATGACGCCGGCGCGCACAACCAGTTGGCCTGGCTCCTAGCGACCTCGCCCCATCCCCAGCTCCGCGACGCGCCCCAGGCTGTCGAGCTGGCCGAGCAGGCCGTCGAGCTCGCGCCGGAGGAAGGCGCATTGTGGAACACGCTCGGCGTGGCGCGTTATCGGGCCGGCAATTGGCCGGGCGCGATCGAAGCGCTGAACAAGTCGATCGAGCTCGCCGGCGGCGACGCAACCGACTGGTTCTTCCTGGCGATGGCCCACTGGCAATTAGGCGACAGAGATGAGGCCCGGCGTTGGTACAATGAAGCGATCGGGTGGATGGAGGAGAAGAAGCCCGCAGATGAACAACTCCACCGCTTCCGCGCCGAAGCCGCCCAGCTCTTGGAACTGACGGACGAAGCGCCGCCCACAGAAGGGCGGACGCCGTCCGACGACGACTGACGTTTCTGAACCCGCAGCGCGAGCGACGGGTCTGAAAACCCCGCGCTGACGCTTGAGGCTCCGATAGACGGCACTGATGACCGAAAACTGGGAACTGAAAACTGACAATTGGTAACTGGTAACCGCGAAAGGAGAACTCGATCATGTGTAATCGACACCAGACACTGACACTCGCAGCCGGACTCACGATCCTGCTGGCTCTGCCGGGCGTTTGCCTGGCGGGCGACCTGTTTGAGCCTCCGGTCTTCTACGCCGCCGGCGATGGGGCTTATTACATGGCGATCGAGGACCTGGACGGCGACGGCGATGCGGACCTGGCCGTGGCGAACCGCTTCAGCGACGACGTTTCGGTCCTGCTGAACAACGGGGACGGCACGTTTGCGGGGCAGGTCCTCTATGGCGGCGGCGATGACCCTAAGGGGGTCGCGATCGCGGACCTGGACGGCGACGGGGATGCGGACCTGGCCGTGACGAACGCCGACAGCGACAGCGTTTCGGTCCTGCTGAATAACGGGGACGGGACGTTTGCGGCGCAGGTCACCTATGCCACCGGTGACAGGCCTACCCGCGTCGCGATCGCGGACCTGGACGGCGACGGCGACCTGGACCTGGCCGTGGCGAACTACAGCAGCGACGACGTCTCCATCCTGCTGGGCAACGGCGACGGCACGTTTGCGGCGCAGGTCACCTATGCCACCGGTGATGGCGCTCATTCCGTGGCGATCGAGGACCTGGACGGCGACGGGGATGCCGACCTGGCCGTGGCGAACCAGGGCAGCGACAACGTTTCGGTCCTGCTGGGCAACGCCGACGGCACGTTTGCGGACCAGGTCACCTACGCTGCCGGCAATGCGCCTTTTTCTGTCGCGATCGAGGACCTGGACGGAGACGGGGATGCGGACCTCGCTGTCGCGAACTACTACAGCAACAACGTTTCGGTCCTGCTGAACCACGCCGACGGCACATTTGGCGACCACGTCACGTACGCGGCCGGCGATGGGCCTGCGAGCGTCGCCATCGCGGACCTGGACGGGGACGGGGATGCGGACCTGGCCGTGGCGAACTGCTACAGCGACAACGTTTCGGTCCTG
>JAUWXH010000046.1 GCA_030616465.1 Planctomycetota bacterium
CAGGATCGGCCAGGCGACGGTCGCGTCGGCGTGGACCTCGGCGAAGCGGCCGCCCGCGCCGGGCGGGACGAACTTGCCCCATGACACCCCTTCGGAGTATGTCGCCCCGGAAAGCCCACCCCAGTGCACCGGCTCGGGACAGATGCGCACCGCGTAGCGGAAACGACACATGCCGCCGACCTTCCCGTCCGTACGGCGGTGGAGGATCTCGGCCAGCGGTCCGATCTGCTGACCCCAGTTGCGCGGCACGCCGCCGCCGATGGTAAAGATGCCCAAACGCTCAGCAGCGCTGACGCGCTGGAAGTAGTCATGCATGTCGCGCAACGGGTCGAAGCAGACCGGCGTCCAGCCGTGTTGCTCGGCGAGCAGGTTGTACATGTACACGTCGATGCCCAGCTCGCTGTCGGTGAACGCGGGCACGTAAACTGGCACGTCCTTCGCGGTGGCCGATTGGAGAATCCCGCGGCCCTCGTGCTTGCTGCGCAGTTGCTCGCCCAGCCGCTGATTGAACTCGTAGCTGCCGAACGGCGTATCGGCCGGCATGCTCTGGAGCACCGCGTAGCTGGTGGCTTCGGCCACGTCGAGGTTCTTCTCGAGCTCGAGCGTGTCGTAGACGCGCGCGTAGCCGGCGTCGTAGAGCTTCTTGTCGGTCCAGCTCGGGTCGTGGCGGAAGTGTGTATGGCCGGTCTGCTCGATCAGGCCGTGGCACAGCAGCGCCCCGGTGCTGATGACCGCGTTGAGCAGGCCCTGATCGATCATCTCGGTCAGCAGCAGGCCCATTTTGGCGATCGTCATCGCCCCGGCGAACGTCCCCACGACGAAACACTTGGGATCGGTCACCATCTCATGGAGCACGTCGGCGGCCTCGCCGAGCGCCCGCCCGCTGAACGCCGTCCGCGACATGTGCTCCAGCATCTCCGAAAAGCTGCCGGCCTTGAGCACATCCAGCGGCTCGAGCGGCTTGAGGTCATGGCACCACCCGTCGCCGTGGTCCGCTTCACTCCGTGCGAGCGCTTTCTCCGGGTCGTTCGTCATCAATGAGACCTCACGTTTATCGTCCACAGCGCGTGCGGCGGCGGACATCGCTCGGAAGTCGGACTCTCACATGGCCAGGATCACGTCTTTGAATGGCTTGAGCGCTGGGTGCTGCCAATCCCAAGCTCCTGCCTGTGCGGCTTGCCCAAGCTTCAGGCCGGCATAACCTGCCTTGCCCGCCAGGAACGCGTGCAGCCGGGTTTTCTTCTCATTGCCCGGCGGTTCACCAGTCTTGCAGATGCAATCGACGTAATCACCCACGCAGTTCATCAGCGGATCATCCGCGACTGTCGCCAGGCAGAGGTCCTCTAGCATGCCGCCCGCGAGTTTGGCCTGCCGGCGTGCGCCTTGGAGAAAACCGGGAAAGACCATCACCGCCGTCCGTGGAGCCCCTCTCGCGAAGCGGAAGGGCCCGTCAGGGGCCGCAAACCCGGTCGCTCGCAGAGAATTCACGACGCTGTCGAACGCTCTCGCTCCATTCTTCTCGGCGTCACGGGCAACGACCAACGCGTCTAGCTGGTCGAACCCGGGCGTCTCTCGGAAGAGCTTGAGATACGACCTGAGATCAGTGACGCCTCCAAAATCGTAGACACAGATGTCTAGCACTCCATATGCCTGACAAGCCCATATTAGAAACCGGTGGGCATCTACCCCCTCCGCGATGATTGCTTTGGGGGTGTCAATCGTTTTAGGAGGCTCCGTCGCCACTCAGCGGACCTCCATCCCGGTTGCGATCGCCGTAGCCAACATCTTCTGATCGTAAGTTCGCGCTACGACACCCTCCGGTGTCCGATCCAGGCGAATGTATCGGAAGTCCTCGACGAATTCGCCGGCCACTGCCTCAGATGCGTGACGCAGGAACTCGTAGCTGTGCGTTGTGGCGATCACCTGACATTGCAGTTCACGCCCCGCTTTCGCGGTTGCTCTCCACACGTCGGCTTGGATGGAGTGGTGGAACCCGTTCTCGAACTCGTCAATCAAAACGAGGCCGTCCCGGGACCGCACCATGGCCAGTAGGATGTTGAGTAGGCGCGACACGCCGTCCCCCATGAAGACGACGGGGATCTTGCGACTCAGGCCGACATCACCGTGAATAACAGAGTCCCCGCCCTCGGGGATGACGGACAGGTTCCTCAGGCGGGGTTCAATCACGCGTAAGAACTCGACGGCCAGTTCCGCCTTGCCGGTCTTGTCAAGCTCGCCGAAGCTCTTCGCGTCTTCTGCCGCCGTTGGCCGAACTCGACTGCCCAAGTAGGACACCAACGGAACGGAGTCAGAGAGATGCTCTACGTACTGTAGCGGTCTCTGATCCCGATCCACGAACGAGTAGGTTCGCTGTGCCTTCTGTCCTCGCACGTTGTACGTGAATTCCAAGGCTTCGGTTGGAGGTGCCTGTCGCCCCGTCTCGATCCGGTCAGGTTTCTTGCCACGGCTCAGTGGCGAGGCGGGCGGGCGGAATCCCGGCTGCAGCTTCACATGCAGGTTCTCGGTGCGCCCACGATACTTGACGCAAACCCGGATCACGCGCTTGAGATCGTAGTCAGTGAATATCGGGGCCCAGAGACTCTCCGGACGAGTGTCTACACTTCCGAGACCTCGCCACCCATATTGACGCGCAACCTGGTTGGGATTCATGCGATCGAAGAAGAGAAACAGCGCCTCAAGCAGCGCACTCTTCCCCACGTTGTTCTTGCCGCCGATTAACGTCAGCTTGCCCAAGTCCTCTACCGAGAGATGCTCAAGGCACTTGAAGCTTTCGATTTCCACGCTTCGGATCATCGTCGGACCTCCGCGGTGGCCCGCTCAGAGACCGGTCCTGTTCGCGAGATCATCTCCTCAGCATCGAGCGCAGCACGGTCTGCAGCACGCCGCCGTTGCGGTAGTAGTCCACCTCGACCGCCGTGTCTACCCGGCAACGAACGGTGAATTGCGTCTTCTTGCTCGTCTCCGGATGCGTGGCGACGACGCTCAAATCCTGAAGCGGCTTGAGGTCGTCGTTCAGGTCCGGCAGATCGAAGACCTCGTGCCCGGTCAGACTCAGCGACTCTCGTGTTTGCCCGTCCTGGAACTGTAGCGGCAGCACGCCCATGCAAACCAGGTTGGTGCGGTGGATGCGCTCGAAGCTCGCCACGATGACCGCCTTGATCCCCAGCAGCAGCGTGCCCTTGGCGGCCCAGTCGCGCGAGCTGCCCATGCCGTAGTCCTTGCCGCCCAGCACCACCAGCGGCGTGCCTTCCTTCTTGTACTTCATAGCCGCGTCGTAGATGCTCATTTGCTCGCCGGACGGCAGGTGGATCGTTACTCCGCCCTCGGTGCCGGGCGCGAGCAGGTTGCGCAGCCGCACGTTGGCGAACGTGCCGCGCGTCATGACGCGGTCGTTGCCGCGGCGTGAGCCGTAGCTGTTGAACTCCGCCACCTCCACGCCGTGCTCGATCAGGTAGCGCCCGGCGGGTGATTCCGGCGCGATCGCGCCGGCGGGGCTGATGTGGTCGGTCGTAACGCTGTCGCCCACCATGACCAAGCAGCGCGCGTTTTCGATCGGCCGGATGGGCGCAGCGTTGGGCGGAAGATCGACGAAGAACGGGGGCTCCTGGATGTAGGTGCTCTCCTCACGCCATTCGTACACCTCGCCACCGCCCGCCCCGAGCTGCCGCCATTCCTCGCTGCCCGCGAACACGTCCGCGTAGCGCTGCGTGAACATTTCCGGCGTGACAAACTTGGCCGCGGCGTCATCGATGTTCTTCTGTGTCGGCCAGATGTCGCGCAGATAGACATTTTTGCCGCTGGTGTCTTGGCCCAGCGGCTGGGAGGTCAGGTCGATGTCTGTCGTGCCGGCCAAGGCATACGCAACCACCAACGGCGGCGAGGCGAGGTAGTTCGCCTTAACGTGCGGGTTCACCCGCCCCTCGAAGTTGCGATTCCCGCTGAGCACCGAGCAGACCACCAGATCGCCGGCCTGAACGGCCTGGCGGATGGGATCCGGCAGCGGGCCGCTGTTGCCGATGCAGGTCGTGCAGCCGTAGCCGACCGTGTGGAAGCCGAGCTTCTCGAGATACGGCGTCAGCCCGGCCTTGTCGAGGTAGTCCGTGACGACGCGCGACCCGGGCGCCAAGCTGGTCTTGACCCAGGGCTTGACCTTCAGGCCCTTCTCGGCCGCCTCCTTGGCCAGCAACCCGGCCGCGAGCATCACCGACGGGTTGCTGGTGTTTGTGCAGCTCGTTATTGCGGCGATGACAACGTGACCGTGGCGGAGCTTGAACTTCGCACCGTTGTACTCGACCGGCACGCCGTCCAGGCCGGAGTCGCCGGTAACGGCCACGGCCCTTTGAGTCGCCATCTGGCCGCCTTCGCTCGCCCAGCTTTCGACATTTGAAGTCGAATCGGACGTGGTCTTGCCAAAGACGGTGCTCAGGTCCTGGCGCCACTGGCTCTTCATCGCCGACAGCGCGATGCGGTCCTGCGGCCGCTTGGGACCGGCCAGAGCCGGCTCGATGGTGCTCATGTCTAGTTCGAGCGTTTCGGTGTACTGCGGATCGGGGCTGTCCACGGCGCGGAAGAGCCCCTGCTCCTTGCAGTACCGCTCGACCAGGTCGATCTCGTGCTCGGTCCGACCGGTCAGCCGCAGGTATGCCAGCGTTTGATCGTCTACCGGGAAGAAGCCGATCGTCGCGCCATATTCGGGAGCCATGTTGGCGACGAGGGCGCGGTCGGCCAGACTCATGGCGGCTAACCCTTCGCCGAAGTACTCGACGAACTTCCCGACCACCCCGTGTGCCCGCAGCATCTCGGTAACGCGCAGCACGAGGTCGGTGGCGGTAGCCCCTTCGGGCAGCTTGCCGGTCAGCCGGAAGCCGATGACCTGCGGAATCAGCATGTAGATCGGCTGCCCGAGCATGGCGGCCTCGGCCTCGATTCCGCCCACGCCCCAGCCCAGCACGCCCAGGCCGTTGATCATGGTGGTATGGCTGTCGGTGCCGACCAGCGTGTCGGGCAACGCGATGGGGCGTCCGTTCAATTGGCGGCGTACGACGACTTTCGCCAGGTACTCGAGGTTGACCTGATGAATGATGCCGGTGGCCGGCGGCACGACGCGGAGGTCGTCGAGCGCGTTTTGCCCCCAGCGGAGGAATTCGTACCGCTCGCGGTTCCGGTGGAACTCGAGCTGCGCGTTGAGGTCAAGCGCGTCGGGACGGGCAAAGTGATCGACCTGGACCGAGTGGTCGATAATCAGATCGGCGGGGATCTGCGGGTTGATCCGTTTCGGGTCGCCGCCCAGTCGCTGCATGGCCGAGCGCAGCGCGGCAAAGTCCACCAGGGCCGGCACGCCGGTGAAGTCTTGCAGGATGACGCGCGCCGGTTTGTAGGGGATCTCGCCGGCGCCGGCGGCGGCGCCGCTCCAACCGGCCAAGGCGCGCACGTGGTCTTCCAGCACGCTGAAGCCGTCCACGTTACGCAGCACGGCTTCGAGCAGGACCTTGATCGAATAGGGCAGCTTGCCGACGTCCCCCACGCCGGCCTTCTCCAACGCGTCGAGGTGGTAGATGTCAACGTCGCCGCCTTTGGTTTTCAGCGTTACCCGTGTTCCGAAGCTGTCTTTGCTTGCCGTCATCGTCACCGTTCTCCCTCTAGTCGCGCCGCGCGTGGCGGCCGTGTGAACATCCGCAGGGTTGTCGCTCGAACTCAGTAGTTTATCCGAATGGGGCGGGCAAATCGACGGGGAGGCGGTTGGGCGGGTCGAGGCGGGTGCCTGGCGCTTT
Organism: Planctomycetota bacterium; assembly: GCA_030616465.1. GTDB lineage: Bacteria > Planctomycetota > Phycisphaerae > UBA1845 > Fen-1342 > JAUWXH01. The sequence continues at coordinate 5,793 of JAUWXH010000046.1, forward strand.
CGGCGGCGGTGTCAGCAGTCAAATGGCCGGCTTCAGCCGGGCTTCCAGACTGCCGCAGCACCAAGTCCGGCTGAAGCCGGCTGACGCGAGTCTCTGCGGAGGGACCAAGTCCTGCCGTCCCGCTACCACCAACTAAAGTTGGCGGCAAACCCCGGTCGGCTGAAGCCGACCCGCGCGCCGCCAAGAGGCTCATGGGCCCGGTCGAGGCCCGTACAGGAAGGGTGGGTCCGGAGCGATCCTACAGTTTCAGCCGGCCAGTCAGTTCGGAGACGTGCGACAGCCCGCGTTCGGCGAGGTAAGCGGACAGTCCGTCGGCGATCTTGACGGGAATCGTTGGGTCGATGAACAGGGCGGTGCCGACGGCAATCGCGCTGGCGCCGGCCAGGAAAAACTCGATCGCGTCACGCGTGCACTCGATGCCGCCCATGCCGATGATCGGGATGTTCGCCGCGCGGGCGACGTCGCGGTAAACGCGGTGGACGTTGTACAGCGCCAGCGGCTTGATCGCCGGCCCGCTCAGCCCGCCGGTCACGTTCGCCAGCATCGGCTTCCAGGTCTTCGTGTCGATCGCCAGACCGCAGTAGGTATTGATCAGGCTGAGCGCGTCAGCGCCCCCGTCGATCGCCGCCCGGGCCAACGTCGAGATGTCCGTCACGTTCGGCGTGAGCTTGACGATCAGGCAACCGCGTTTAACCGCCGGCCGGACCGCCGCGACCAGCCGCCGCAGCAGTACCGCATCGGTCCCGAACATGAGCCCGTCGGCGACGTTCGGGCAGGAGACATTGAGCTCGATGCCGGCGATGCAGTCATAGCTATCGAGTGTGCCGGCCACCTCGACGTACTCCTCCACGCTGCCGCCGGCGACGTTGGCAAACACCACCGTCGGCATGGTGCTGATGAAGGGGATCTTCTCGTCGATGAAGCTGCGCAAGCCCACATTGGCCAGCCCGATCGCGTTCAACAGCCCCGCGCGCACTTCGACGATCCGCTCGGGCTCATTGCCCGGCTGCTCGTTCAGCGTCACGCTCTTGCCGACGAAGCCGCCCAGGCGACGGTAGTCCAGCACGTCGGCGTATTCGGGCCCGTAGCCACAGGTTCCCGAGGCGGTCAGCACGGGGTTGCGTAGTTTCGCACCGGCGAGGCGGGTTTCGAGCCGCGGGTCGGCGGCCGGCTGGGCCTTTCTGCTCATGTCCGCAGCATGGACATGTTCTCGGACGTTGTCAACGCGGCCTACACGTGCGACGTTTCCGCTCACAATAAGCCCTCATAACAATAACGCCGATGAAACACCGGACCTGCGCGCAGGGGTGCCGCGCCCAAGCGTCTTCGCTTGTCCGTGCCACCAAGTGTGAAGTTGAAGGCGACGCACGCATGGGGCTGGTGGACAGATTCTACGACTGGCTCGCCCAAGGCCCGACGCCGGAGTGTGATCGTACCCTGGCGGCGGCACTCGCGCACGCCGAGCCGCCTTACGTCGACCGCATCGTGCGGGTCCTCTTGAAGCGCGCCCACGAGGCCTCCTGGGCCGGGCTGATCAGGCATTACGAGCGTTTGTCGCCGGAAATCCGGCGCGAGCTGTTCGCCAACGACGAACTCACGCGGGTCGGCATCGCAACCGCGGTGAGGTCGGGCTCGGTTGAGATGCGGTGCAACGCGCTGGCGGCCCTGCAGGACTGTCTCAGTCCGCGCCTGGCGTACCTGCTGACGGACGCGCTGCGCGACGAATCCCGCGAGGTGCGCGACAGCGCCGCTCGCGTGCTGCGCGAGACCGCGGGAGCCTTCCTGAACCGTCTCCCGCCGACGAACCAAACGGACCCCACCCCCCTCGCCGAGTACCAGGCAGAGCGTGAGCAGCTCGTCCGGGCGCTGGGCGACGCCCTGCGCACGTTCGATCGTCACTTCCGCGTCGAGGCCGTCGAGGCCGCCTTGTGGTTTGCTGACGACCTCGGCTTCCTGCTGTGGGCGACGCTGGGCAACTCCCGGTCGCGCTGCGGCTACGTCGTGAGCAGGCATCTGGAATCGTGGACCCATCCACGGCTGGCCGCGTTCCTGCTGCTGGGGCTGATCCGCCCCGAGTGGCGACCGAGAATCTGTCCGCTCCTGCGCAGGTGGTCAAAGCCCGCCGAGATCATCGCCCTGCTGCGACACAGCGCCCTGCTGGCCACGCCGGGGATTCGGCGTGCCCTGTCAGGCCTCAAACTGCCGTGGCCTAGGCAACTTGATGCTTGGATGTCGGCAATCCCCATCGACCTCCGCGCGCTTGTGCCCGAATGGGTGTGTTGCCTGGGTTACGACGACGATGAAAAGGCGCGCTTGCTGTCCAAGTGGCTCCTCTCGGCCTCGTCCGACGTGCACCGGGCGGCGGTCTACGCGCTCGCCACGCTCGACAGCGAGGCCGCCCTTGCCAAGCTCAAGTCCGTCGCCGCGAGCGATCTGCCGCTGGCCACGTTTGCGCGGTGGTATCTTATCGGCCGGCAGAGCGGTCTGAGTTGCTCGAGCCCGGCGGTTGTCAATGCGCACCTGTCCGCTAAGCAGCGCGCTATGGTAACGACCATGCCCGGCCAGCCTGACGCTCCCGAGTTTGCCAAGCTGTGGCAGGTCTGTCGCCGGACGGCCCCGCACATCGACCACGCCGTCGTGCAGACCCTCCGCGAGCACCTGGACGCTTGGCGTCCACATTTGACGGCCTACTTGCAGTCGTCGGACCTGCGGGACCGCGTGCTGGTGCTGTGGATTCTGAGCACGGACGAGCGGCTGCGCCGCGTCCGACAGGAATTGCACGTGCTCGTGAACGACCCCGTCGCGGGCATCCGTCAGGCGGCGAAAGCGATTCTGCAGTCGTTGCCGTCGCGGGCCGTCTTCACGCAAGCGACCCCACGACCGGCTGCGGAACTGATGCCGGCCCGGCAGGCCGTGCTGGAGATCCTCTACCGCGTGTTGGTCCACCAAGCGGGCACGCCAGGGGCGGAAGCCCTCGCGGACCTGACCCGACTGCTGCGGCTGATCCACGGGCAGCCTGGGGATGCCGCCAGCGGCGTGGGCCAGGTCGCGGA
>JAUWXH010000321.1 GCA_030616465.1 Planctomycetota bacterium
GCTGATGGTCGGCCCGGCGGCGCCGCAGATCGGCGGCATGGTCACTGCCATCGACGGGTTGATGACCTCCTCGCTTCGCGAACGGTATGCCCTACACCGCTTCGCGACCACCGCTGACCAGGCCGGGACAAACCATGCCCAAACGCACCGGCCGCTACGGCGATGGGCGCTCAAGTTCGCGTCCGTCACGCGGCATCTCGCGGCGTTGCTGCGGCTCGGGCACCTGCTCATCCATCAGCGGATCACGCTGGTCCACATCCACACCTGTAGCTATTTCACCTTTTACCGCAACCTGCTCGACCTGACGTTGGTCAAGCTCCTCGGGCGAAAGACCGTTTTGCACATTCGCGGCGGGCGGTTCGCGCAGTTCTGCGCCGACAGCGGCAGGGCGGGACGTTGGCTCATCCGCCGCGGGTGTGAGCTCACCGACGCGGTCGTGGTCCTGTCGCCGAGCGGGAGAGCCCGGCTCAGCCCCTTCGTGGGACGGGCGCGCGTGCTCGTAATCCCCAACGGAGTCGCGCTCCCCGCGCACGAGCCACACGCGAAGGAACACGAACCGCGACCGTCAACGGACGGCGGATCGGCAGGCCGCGCGCCGTGCCGATTCCTGTTTCTCGGACCGCTGACCGAGCCGAAAGGGTTGGGCGACCTGATCGAAGCGGCAAGCCTGCTCGAACAGGGCGGCACGCCGTTCCACCTGCTGATCGCCGGCCCGGCGCCGCACGCTGATCGGTCCGCGTGGGAACAACGCATCGCCCAGGCAGGATTCACGCAAAGGGTGACGTTCCACGGCCCGGTGCAGGGCGCGGAAAAGGATCGCTTGCTTGCGTCGGCCGATTGCCTCGTCCATCCCAGCCATAGCGAAGGTCTGCCGTTCACCATCCTCGAAGCGGCGGCGGCTGGGTTGCCCGTGATTGCCACGGCCGTGGGCGCCGTGCCGGACGTATTGATGCCGCGACCGCCGGGCCGCTCGCGCTTTTGCGAACGCCTCGCCCCGCTCGTTCCGCCGCACGACCCGGCCACCCTGGCACGCGAGATGACAAGCCTGGCACTTGATGAGTCATTGCGGCGACGCATCGGTCAGGCGTTACGATCGCACGTGGCGGCGAACTACAACATCGATCAACAAGTACGCCGCGTGGCGCGCTTGTACGAGAGTATTCTCCCGCGATGGCTCACCCGGCGAAGACCAGGAGATGAGCCGTGGACTTCAGTCTGCGCCCCCGCTCCCGTCTGGCTCCGGCCCGCGGCTCACACACGCCATCCATCAAGCGAACAGCGAAGTCCGGACACCGGCCGCCCGGAGCCGACGGCCATCGCTACGCGACATTGAGGGCACACCGCGCATGAGCGCACAAGACTGGTTTGCCCGGCACGTGACGTACCCGCTGCACGAACGGCTGCGCGGACGCCACACGCTCCGCGAGTTGCACGCCCTCGCCCGGCTCGCGGCCCTGCCGCGCGTAGCGGTCCAACGCCACTGTGCGGCGCATCTGCGCGACCTGCTCTGCTTTGCCGAGGAACACCTCCCCTACTTCGGCCCGCTGTTCACCCGTTGCGGCCTCGATCCGCGCGCCGCCGACCCGTACGCCGAGCTCGCCAGACTCCCCGCGCTCAGCAAGACCGACCTGCGGGCCCACCGAGACGAGATGGTGTATCGCGGTGTGCCGGGAGGACCAATTCCACACAGCAGCGGCGGAACCAGCGGCGACACACTGCACTTCTTCATCGACCGCATTCGCCAGGCGCAGCAACTGGCGGCGCGGCTGTTTATGCAGGGCCTGTTCGGCGTGCGTCCGGGCCAGCGACGCGCATACCTCTGGGGATCCCCCATCGAATCAAAGACCTCGCGACTCAAACGCTGGCGCGACCGCTTCCTGAACGAGATCCTGCTGGACGCCTTCGAGATGTCCGCCACGCAGATGGACGTACACCTGGCAAGGATCGCGTCGTTCAAGCCACGCGTCCTCTACGGCTACCCGAGCGCGGCGGCGCTGCTAGCCCGGCACGCGGCGCGACGATACGGGCCGGCGGACTTCCCGTGGCTGCGGCTGGTCGTGCTCACCGGTGAAGAGGTCACCGCCGACCAGGTCGCCCAGCTCCGCGAGGTCTTCGGCTGCCGCGTGGTTTCCGAATACGGCAGCCGCGAGGTGGGGCTGATCGCACACGATTGCCCCCAGGGACGTATGCACGTCGTCGCACCCCACATACACGTCGAGATTGTGAGCGATGGGCTTCCCCTCGCGGCGGGTCGCTGCGGCGACATCCTCTGCACCACGCTGAACACGCGCGCCCAGCCGATGATCCGCTATCGCATCGGCGACGTCGGTACGTTATTGCCCGAGCCATGTCCGTGCGGGTTGCCGTTCCCGCTGCTGTGGGTCGCGGGCGGCAAGATCACGGGCTTCATCGCGCTGCCGGACGGTCAACTGTGCCACGGGGCGGTCACGTCGCACGTGCTGCGCGACCAGCCGGGAATCGTGGAATTCAAGACCCTCCAGCGCCAGCTCGACGCGTTCGAGGTGCTGTTGGTCGTCGACGAACGGTTCACCCCGGCGACCATCCCCTGCGTCCAGCAGCGCTACCGCGAGCTGTTCGGGCCGCGCATCAAGGTGGATTGCCGCGTGGTTGAACGCATCCCCCCGGACCCGTCCGGCAAGCGGCGCTACGTGGTTTCGGATGTGGCGCCCGACTACACCGGGTTCGAGGTGGTATGCGGCCCCGCGCGGGATTCGTAGGCGCCTGTGCCGGTCGCGGTCAGCGCGGATCGGCGCCAGGCGAAAGCTCAAACACCGGCAGATCGCCGTCTGATCTGACGCGTTCCAACACGTTCCGCGCCGTATCGAAACGGAACGCCGCCAGCAGCCGCTCGACTTTCGCCTCCGTGGTGCGCAGGTTCAGGCGGTGCCGCCATTGGGATAATCGGCCGACAGCGAGCCGCGGCTGGCCGGCGTCGAGCTCCCACGGGTGCACGTAGATCATGACCGGCTGACCCCGGCGGACGCGCCACGCCACGCAGCGCCGCAATACGCCACCCGGCAGCAGCCGCAGGTACCCTCCCCCGCCAACCGGGACGCGCAGCGGGCCGCAGTCGAGCGTAAGCGGCGGGAACTCGAGGATGCGCGCCCCGGACGGGGCCGCCGCCCAAAACGGCAAGACGGGGGCGTCCGGCACGCCGTAGCGATCGTGATGAATCGGGAAGATGCTCGTGTCGTAGTCGAAGCCGGCCTCGATGATCACATCGAGCGCCCAGGCGCTTGCCCGGGTGAGGGAGAAGGTCGGGGCGCGGTAGCCCCACGGGCGGATGCCAAGCGCGTCTTCAATCCGGCCGCGGGCCCGGCGCAGGTCCTCACGCAGCGTCTGCGGTGTCATCCGCGACAAGTGATCATGGGCGTCGCCGTGGCAGGCAATCTCGTGACCCTGCGACGCCAAGTGGCGTAGCAGCGGGGCCATGCGTTCCACCATCCAGCCGAGGACGAAGAAGGTGGCCCTACTCTCGTGGCGTTGGAGCAGGTCTGCCAGCCGCTCCACGAACGGGGCCGCCCGCCGCGGCATTTGCGGCCACTGCTCCCGGCCGAGGCATCCCGCAAACACTTCCGCGTGGAAATACTCCTCGACGTCAACCGTCAGACAGGCCAACGTGCCGGGGGTGGCCGCACGATCGCCGCGAGCAGCGGGCTCCGTGACAGCGGGGGCGGTTGGCTGAGCATCCATACAGGACTTATCGGATGCCGAGCCGACCGGCGTAGATTCCGGTTGCCCCACTACCGTCACG
>JAUWXH010000041.1 GCA_030616465.1 Planctomycetota bacterium
TCTGATCGTCATTTATAACAGTCTGGTTGGCAAGCGCGTCCGCTGCCGCGAAGCGTGGAGCCAGATCGACGTGCAGCTCAAGCGTCGGTACGACCTGATCCCCAACCTGGTCGAAACGGTCAAGGGGTATGCCGCACATGAAAAGGGAGTCTTCACCGACATCGCCGAGGCCCGCACCAAGTACTTCAACGCGGGCAACGCTTCGGAAAAGGCCGCCGCAGCCACCGGTTTCGAGCGCGCCCTGTCACGCCTGCTGATGCTCAAGGAGGCTTATCCGCAACTCAAGGCGGATCAGTCGTTCCTTGGTTTGCAGGCTCAACTTGAGGGCACTGAGAACCGCATCGCGGTGGAACGCAAACGCTACAACGAGGCCGTCAAGAAAGTGAACACGTACCAGCGCAGCTTCTTCGGCCGCATGTTCTGCGGCTGGGCCGGCGTCGAGGCAGCCGAGTACTTCGAGCCGCCGAAAGAGGTCCACGAGGTGCCCAAGGTCGATTTCAGCCCCGGCGAGTAGCCTATACACTACAGTTCGTGATCGAGACGGCTTGCTTGGACGCGGGGGCAGCCAGCCCAACGAAACGCCTCCATACGGGGGTGGCACGGTCCAACGCATGCGCGGAAGAAGACCCGCCCAGGCGCCACAAGAGCCCTCGTGTGCGTTGGGCCGTGGAGAGCCGCACGAGCAATTGGCCGGTTCGAGCAGCCACGGCCCGGCGTCGCGGTGACATCGCCCTTCGCGACCAGCCCCCGCAGCGCGACGCCGGACCGTGCCACCCCTAGAAACGGTCGCACCCCGGTAATCTGTTTGCTGCGTTGTCGCGCACGCCGGGAACGGGTACGATCCGTGCAGTTCAGCTGGCAACTAGAGCGTCGGTGTGGACCTCTGAGTGTAGCTCGGTCACGTGCTGCCGCGATCGGGCGCGTTGAGCGAGCATGCTGTGGAACGGCGGTGACGGCACCGTCGGGTTCCATGTGTCGGGTGTTGATAACTGGTGTTGGGAAGTCCCTGAAGGGGTGTCTCTGTGGCTAAGCATGCCGCGACCAAGTCGGTGTGGGTCGGTAAGAAACTCGAAGCCGGGCCGGATGCCGTGCCGCGCTCCCCTATCCAACGCGTGGCGGTCATCGGTAATTATCTGCCACGCCAGTGTGGGATCGCCACCTTCACCACGGATCTCTGCGAGAGCCTCACCAGTGAGTACAAGGACCTGGCCGTCTTCGCCCTGCCGGTGAACGACACCGAGGCCGGTTACGCCTACCCGACAGGCGTGCGCTTCGAGCTCGCCGAGCAGGACCTGGCGTCGTATCGGCGCGCCGCCGACTTTTTTAACCTCAACAACATCGACCTGGTCTGCTTGCAGCACGAATACGGGATTTACGGCGGCCCGGCCGGCAGCCACATTCTCACGCTGCTGCGCGAGCTGCGCATGCCGGTGGTGACCACCCTGCACACGATTCTGCGTGAGCCCGAGCCCGATTATCGCCGGGTGACGGACGAGCTGGCCCGGCTCAGCGATCGACTGATTGTGATGAGCAAGCGCGGGACCGAGTTCCTGGAAGAGATCTACGGGGTCCCGCGGGCGAAGATCGATCTGATCCCGCACGGCATCATCGACGTCCCGTTCGTCGATCCGGCGTTCTACAAGGACCACTTCAACGTGGAGGGCAAGAACGTATTGCTGACGTTCGGCCTGCTCTCGCCGAACAAGGGGATCGAGTACGCCATCCAGGCCCTGCCCGAGATTTGTGCGCGCTTTCCCAACACGGCGTACATGGTGCTGGGGGCGACGCACCCGCACCTCAAGCGCAGCGAGGGCGAGGCCTACCGCGAGCAGCTCCAGCAGTTGACCCGCGAGCTGGGCGTGGAGGAAAACGTGATCTTCCACGACCGCTTCGTCAGCGTGGAAGAGCTGGTGGAGTTTCTGGGCGTGGCGGATATCTATGTTACGCCCTACCTGAACCCGGCCCAGATCACCTCCGGCACGCTGGCCTTCGCGGTCGGCGCGGGGAAGGCGGTGATCTCCACGCCGTACTGGTACGCCGAGGAACTGCTTGCCGATGGTCGCGGGCGGCTGGTGCCGTTTCGCGACGCGGCCGCCATCGCCCACGAGATCATCGACCTGCTGACCAACGAGACGGAGCGCCACGCGCTGCGCAAGCGGGCTTACATGTACGGGCGCGAAATGGTCTGGGCGATGGTCGCGCGGCGCTACATGCGCCAGTTCGAACGGGCGCGCGAGGAACGGGCCCGGCAGCCACGGGCCGTGTTCGAAGAGCGCGTCGATGAACGGCGCCCGCCCCAGCTCCCGCCCCTCGACCTCCGCCACCTGCAAACGCTGACCGACGACACCGGCCTGATCCAGCACGCCGTCTTCACCGTGCCCAACTACGACGAGGGCTACACCACCGATGACAACGCCCGGGCATTGGCCCTGACCGTGCTGCTCGAGGAAGCCGGCGATGAAGACGTAGTCGCCGCAGCACGCTTGCTCGCGCCGACCTATCTGGCATTCCTCTGGCATGCGTTCAACACGAAAACCGGCCGCTTCCGCAACTTCCTCGGCTATGACCGTTGCTGGTCGGAGCAGGTCGGCTCGGAGGACAGCCACGGCCGCGCGCTGTGGGGGCTCGGCACGGTGGCCGGACACTCGAACGATTCGCGATTGCGTGGGGCGGCGTCGCGCCTCTTTACGCTCGCGTTGCCGGGCGCGCTGGAAACACGCGCGCCGCGCCCTTGGGCGTACACGTTGATGGGAATCCACGAGTACACGCGGCGGTTCTACGGCGACCGGGCCGCACAAACCGCGCGCGAAGTGCTGGCCGAGCGGCTGCTCGATACGTATGGACGCCACAGCAGCCCGGATTGGCCCTGGTTCGAGGACATCTTGTCGTACGCCAACGCCAAGCTGCCCCACGCGTTGTTGCAGTGCGGACGCTGGATGTCGCGAAAGGAAATGACCGAGGCCGGGCTGCGAGCGCTGGGCTGGCTGGCCGATCTGCAACATTCGGACGAGGGACATCTCGTGCCCATCGGCAACCGGGGCTTCTACCGCCGGGACGGAGAGCGGGCCCGCTTCGACCAGCAGCCGATCGAGGCGCACGCGATGGTGTCGGCGTGCCTGGAGGCGCACCGCGTGACCGGCGACGAGCGCTGGCGCCTGGAGGCCCACACCGCTTTCGACTGGTTCCTCGGCCGCAATGACGTGCACCTGCCGCTGTACGACGCGGCCTCGGGCGGCTGTCGCGACGGCCTGCACCCCGACCGCACCAACGCCAACGAGGGGGCCGAATCCACCCTCGCGTTTCTGCTCGCGCTGCTCGAGATGCATCAGAGCGAAGCGGCCATCAAGCAGGACAAAGAGCTGACCACCGTGACCGTGACCTGATATCAGACGGCTCGGCAGGCCTGCCACGCTACGAGCAACCAGGCAACACGGGCATCTGGCCCGTGTTTCGTCTAAGGAGGACCCGTGCGCATCGCGATGCTCGCACCGATATCCTGGCGTGTACCGCCGCGGCACTATGGACCGTGGGAGCGCGTGGTTTCGCTGCTGACGGAGGGGCTGGTGGCACGCGGGGTTGACGTGACGCTGTTCGCCACCGCCGATTCACAGACCGCCGCCCGCCTGGCGGCCGTCTGCCCGCGCCCGCACTCCGAGGACCCCGAAATCCACCCCAAGGTCTGGGAGTGCCTGCACATATCGGAGGTTTTCGAGCGGGCCGCCGACTTCGACCTGATCCACAACCAGTTCGACTTCCTGCCCCTGACCTACAGCGGGCTCGTGCAGACGCCGGTGGTCACCACGATCCACGGCTTCTCGTCGGAAAAGATCGTGCCGGTCTTCGAGAAGTACAACGACCGCGGCTACTACGTCTCGATCAGCGACGCCGACCGGCACCCCAAGCTCGACTACGTGGCGACGGTCTATCACGGGATTCCGATGGACGAGTTCACGCTCCGTCCCGAGCCCGATGACTACCTGCTGTTCTTCGGGCGCATCCACCACGAAAAAGGCGTCGTCGAGGCGATCGAGGTCGCCAAGCGAACTAACCGGCGGCTGATCATCGCCGGCATCATTCAGGACGAAGACTACTACGAGAGACAGGTTAAGCCGCACATCGACGGCCAGCGCATCGAGTACATCGGGTCGGTCGGGCCCGACCGGCGCGACGACGTCCTGGGCCGGGCATACGCCCTGCTCCACCTGATCAACTTTGACGAGCCCTTCGGGCTGAGCATGGTCGAGGCGATGGCAACCGGCACGCCCGTGATCGGTTTCGGACGCGGCTCGGTGCCGGAAGTCGTACGGAACGGCGTGTCGGGGTTCATCGTCGGCTCGGTGGACGAGGCGGTCGCAGCGGTTGGACGGGTGCCCGAGCTCGGCCGGGAGCGCGCACGACAATACGTTGAGCAGCATTTCAGCCGCGAGCGTATGGTCGAGGGGTACATCCGCGTGTATCAGCGCGTCCTTGAGGATTATCAGGCCCGGCCGCGCGGTTCTTAGAGAAACCTCCCCCAGCCAACAGCCGACTAACAGACTGCCGCCGGTTTCGTCCACCCTTAACTGCGGAGAAACCCGCCGGTGTGGGGCCAATAATAAGGTAGAGACCGTTCGGCGTCGCTTGCGACCGGGATCAGCACGATGGGCAACAGCCGCAGCAGCAACAATCAGCATCACGCCGACCTGTTTCGGCGACACCCCCGTAACCCGCTGATATCAGCCGCGGACTGGCCCTACCCGGTCAACTCGGTGTTCAACGCCGGGGCAACGTTGCTCCAGGACGGGACCACGCTGCTGCTCTGCCGAGTCGAGGATCGCAAGGGCCATTCGCACCTGTGTGCCGCCCGCTCAGAGAACGGGCTGGACAGCTGGAACATCGATCCCCGGCCGACGCTCGAGCCCGACCCGGTCAACTACCCGGAAGAGCTCTGGGGTATCGAGGACCCCCGCATCACTTACCTCCCCGAGCTCCGCAAGTACGCGATCGCGTACTGCGCGTATTCGCGTGGCGGCCCGTCCGTATCCCTGGTGCTGACCGAGGACTTCAAGAGCTTCGAGCGCTGTGGGAACATCATGCCACCGGAGAACAAGGATGCCGCCCTGTTTCCGCGCCGCTTCAACGGCCTATGGGCGCTGGTCCACCGTCCGGTGGGCCCGATCGGGGCGCACGTCTGGATTTCGTTCTCGCCGGACATGCGTCATTGGGGCGGGCACAAGCTGATCCTGGCGGCGCGGCGCGGCGGCTGGTGGGACGCCAACAGGATTGGCCTGTCACCGCCGCCGATCGAGACCCCGCGCGGCTGGCTGATGCTCTATCACGGGGTGCGGAGGACGGCGGCCGGGTGCATCTACCGCCTGGGCGTGGCCCTGTTCGACCTCGGGGATCCAACCCGTTGCACGAAACGCGGCGACCACTGGCTACTGGGACCGGAGACCGAGTACGAGCGTTTCGGCGACGTGGGCAACGTCGTGTTCCCCTGCGGCCATACGCTCGGGCCCGACGGCGACACCCTCAGCCTGTACTACGGCGGTGCGGATAGCTGCCTCGCTGTCGCAACCGCCAGCGTCCGCGAGATCCTGGAGTGGCTCGACGCGCACGGACGCGACTACGGCGAGCCGGCCGGCAAACCCCCCGGCGTCTCGCAGATGGAGTGGGACGCCGAGACAATGTAGGCGGCGACCTCGGTGGCACGGGCGTCCCGCCCGTGAAACTCGGGCAGGATGCCCCTCATCGGCGGGCGGGACGCCCGCACTCCCCCCAATCGTCACCCTACCCCCCACCGGCGTGGGCAACCGCCTTGAGCATATGCATGCAAATCAACCCGGCGTAGGTGCCCAGCACATAACCGGCCACCGCCAACAGCGCGCCGACCGGCGCCAGCGAAGGGTGATACGCCGCCGCGACGACCGGGGCACTGGCGGCACCGCCGATGTTCGCCTGCGAGCCGACCGCGATGAAGAAGATCGGAGCCTTGATCAGCCAGCCAACGCCCAACAACACCACGATGTGCACCGCGATCCAGACAAAACCCATCACGATCAGGGCGGGGGCCTGAAGGATCTTGGCGAAATCAGCGGAAGCCCCGATGCAAGCCACCAATAGATAGATCATGACCGAACCGAGCTTGGAGGCCCCGGCCCCTTCGAGCTTGCGTGCCGGCGTGAACGACAAGATCACGCCGAGTGTTGTGACGATGATGTACTTCCACGTAGCTGCCGGGATGAACTCCCCCACGAACGCGAGCCGGGCCGAAGCGGCGATATGCCTTGCCAGCTCGTTCCCCGCCGCGTAGCTGATCCAGCTCCCCACGAACCCGAACGCCAGGATGATCATCAGGTCCGGCAACAGCGGCACGCGCGTGACGCGCGCCTGGAACTCGGTCAGGCGGCGTTCCAAGTCGCGGATCGCCGTGGCGTCGGCCCCCGTCCAGGCATCGACGCGGTGCTGATGGCCCGACAGGTAGAGCAGCACGCCCATCCAGATGCTGGCCACGAAGACGTCGGGGATAACCATGGTGGCGAGCATTGAGTCAGAGACGCCGGCGCTTTTGCCGATGGCGACGAAGTTTGCTCCGCCGCCGATCCAGCTCCCCGCCAGGGCCGCCATCCCGCGCCAGGCGTCCTCCGGCAGCCACTGTTGGCAAACAAACAGCGAGATGGGCCCGCCGATGACGACGCCGGTCGTCCCGGCCAGGAGCATGATCACCGCCTTCGGCCCGAGTCGGAGGATGCCGGGCACGTCGAGCGCGAGGATGAGCAGCAGCAGGCTGGCCGGCAATATGAAGGCTTTGACCCACTCATACAGCGCCGACTTGTCGGGGATGAGGCCCAACGTCGTCAGCGTCGTGGGCACGAAATAGCAGAACACCAGGGCCGGGATGACCTTGAATATGCGTCCGAAAACCCGGTGCTGCGTCATCCAGAAGATGACAGCCAGCACCGCCATAAGCACGGCCAGTATCCCGGCCGGGTCTTGCACCAGCGGCCCCTCGGCCGGAGCAGAGGCCGGGCTCGTCGCCGGCGCGGAAGCAGCCTGAGCCACCAGCAGCGGGATCACAAGGGCCAGTGTGGCGAGCATGCAGGAGTGATAGTGGATCACCCACCGACGGTCCAGTCTCACCCGGGCAAGCCCGTCAGCGGCGTTTGTGGAAGAGCTGGCCGATCGCCGTCCGAGAGGCGCTTGACCAGCGGCGCCACCACGGCTCGCTCAGCGTGCTCGGGAACTCCTGCCGCAGACGCTTGATGAAAGCGGTGATCTTCTCCGGTCGGCAAGCAGGCATGTCGATCCCGGGCAGGTCGCGGTGGAGCTGTTCTTCGCCGCGCGCGTGCAGCCAACCGTTCTCGCGGCAGATCTCGGTCGCGCGCACCCCGGGCCAGGGATAGTAGGGACGGATGTCCACGGTGTCCGGCTTGAGCTCTCGCAGCAACGAGCGCGTGTCTTCCAGCGAGGCTTCGCTCTCGTAGGGGGCACCCAGATAGATGATGACGCGGGTGCGGATACCCGCGGCCCCCAGCCAAGCAAACGTGGCAATGATCTGCTCCCCGCTGAGCTCCATCTCGAAGATCTCATTGCGGATGAAGTCGCTGGCGCTGATCAGCTCGATGTCCACCAGCTTGCAGCCCGCCTCGGCCAGACGCCCCACCGTCTGCTCATCGGCAGCGTTCGCCCGCAGGTGGCACCGAAACGGCAGCGAGCACCGCGCGGCATACGCGTCCAAGAACTCACCGAGCCACGCCGGATCAAGGGCGAACGCGTGATCCAAGAAACGGACGATGCGCACACCTTCGTACTTCTGCCGCAGAAGATCGATCTCCTCCAGCACGTTCTCCGCGCAGCGCCGCCGCACCCAGGTGCCCCGGTCCGCGTACATGGCGGCCAGCCGATCGTTCATGCAGTAGGCACATTTCTGTGGACAGCCGCGCGCGCTGGCGATCTCGATCTCGCCGGTTCGCCGCACGTATTCGCCATAGCCGAACAGGTCGCGCTCGGGAAACGGCAGCGAGTCCAGGTCCTCGACCAACTGGGGCAGCTCGGGGCGGTCCAGCCCGCGCTCGTCGCGCGCCCACACGCCCAACACCACCTGCCCGACCGCCGGGTCCTTGATCCGCTCCAGGTAGGTGACCAGCGAGGCGTCCGGCTCGCCGACGGCGACCGCCTGTACGCCCGGCAGGCTCAGGCACGCGGCCGGGTCGATCGTGGGGTAGCCGCCGCCCGCGACCACCGGGATGAACTCGTGCTCTTGCACGTACTGAAGCGTGCGACGGGCAACATCGACGCACACGGGTGAGATGTCGGCGTAAATGAGCTGAGGCAGCCCACGGGCCAAGGCGGCTTTGACGGCGGCCACGTCGAAGCCCGCCAGACCCAGCAGCGACAACTCATGCTCACGTTGCACCAGCAGGCTCAAGAGTGTCCCGAGCTGAGGCTCGAAACGCGGCACCGGTCGTCCGCGGACATCGGGGACAAATTGGAGGATCAGGATCCGCACGACCTTACACTCTAGCGGTTTTCGCCCAGAGTTGCAGCCGACCGGCCCGAACTGCAAACCGACTTGCAGAGACGGCGTCCTCGCCCTGTGGATTACATCGGCGTGCGGAAGCCCAGGGCCCGCATGACACACCACCCGACCCAGGCCTCGAGGATTTGGAAACCGCCCAGCACGAGCGCCACGCCACACCCCCCCCGGGCACACACCCCGCCCCCCAGTCCCACTCCGCGAAGGCCCGCACACCACCGGGGATCCGGCAGAGCACGCCGGACCCGCCCCGGGCAATGCGACCGCAACGGTCGATGTTGCAGTTAATTCGCCGCACGGCCGTCAGTCAAGCAGGATCGGGTCCCAGAAGGCGACCGTCAGGGAAGGCGGGAACTCCGCCTCGCCGGCCGGGACCACCGGGATGCGCACGGCCAACTCCGGGTGCCGCAGACACTCGGTCAGATACGCCGATGTCTCTGCGACGAGCCGCAGGCGCGTCTCTTCCCAGGTTTCACGGCGGCGCTGTGGCCAGCGGCGATCCACGCAGAGTCCCCATCAACTCGAGACACCCTCGCCGGACAAACGGCTCGTCGTTCGCAAGGTCCAGATGATGGTGGCAACACCCACGCCGACC
>JAUWXH010000107.1 GCA_030616465.1 Planctomycetota bacterium
CGACATCATAAATAAGTTCTAAAATCTCACCTGTCTCCCCGGTGGCCTCGCCACTGCACTGGACCGCCGCATTAATGTACGCCGCTTCGAAGTCCAGTTGCGATATGCGGTCCGACGGATCTAGCTTTGCAAGCGCCTCCCACACTTTAGCTACAGCGTACGCACAATCCCAGCCTGGGGGCAGCTTAACGAGAAAGGTCTCTACCAAGGCCCTTAAGCATTCCGCCCAGGCTGCCCTCAACGATGGGGATGTGAACAGCGTTGGGTTTACCCAGGTCTCGAGCTGGAATGTCTGCTCCGTCCGCATCGTCAGTGTAATCTCTAGGTCTCCCATGAACGCCGCCGGGACCACGGGGAGCAGTAGCGGAATCGCGATGTCGTCGTCTCTCTCGATATGCTTGGCGAGTTGTTCGAAATCGAGAGCAACAAGGCCCTCTTCGGGGAACTCTGGTGCCGTGAGTTCGAAGGCGAGCTCCCACACGGCGTCCTTAGGAATACCCGCGATCCAGAGGGGCACGCCAACTGCATCGACATTGCCGCTGTTGCCGTAAATGATCCTGAACGTTTGCGGTCGGCCCAGCCTGATTGTGTCGCGCGCCACGATGTCGACCCAGAGCTGCACGAACGGGCTACGGTAGGTCGAGGTGTGCGAGGCAGCGTCGCCACTGGTCGTGGCGGTGACGGTTACCGTCCGCGGCCGTTCGTCCTCGACCGGGTTGTGCGTGGTGTACGTGATCAGGTACTGGTTGCGGATGGCCTGGGCGATCTGCTCGTAGAGCTGCCGGAGGTCATCCGGCGTCGGGGCCTCGTAGTACACGCCGCCGGTGTTGTCAGACAGCTCTTGCAGACGGACCGGATTAAGCGACGAACCCAAACCGACCGTGTAGATCGGGACGCCGAGCGTCTTGGCGTAGTCGATCACGTGCTGGTTTGTGTGCCAGGAGTCGTTGTCGTCGCCATCCGCCAGGACGATCAGCGCCAGGACGCCGGATTCACCGGAAAGCTGCTCGAGCCCCATGTACACGCCGTCGTACATGGAAGTTGAGCCGTGTGACGTGAGCGAGTCGACCGCGTCGCGAAGCGCTTGCTTGTCTGTGGTCATGGGCTGGCTGAGGACCGCATCATCAGCGAACGACACCAAGCACGCGCGGTCCACCGGTCCCATCGCGTCGAGGAATTGACCGACAGCCTCTTTGGCCGCCTCTAAGCCTCCGTTCATGCTTCCGCTGGTGTCGATGACCAGGGCCACACTAAGCTCGCCGGCTCCCAGAAGTTCCTCCACTCCGGCAAGCTGTTCGGTGGTGGCCGACGGCTCGTCCTGGCCTTGCTCGGTCAGGGTGAAATTTGCGGCGCTCAGGCCAGAGATCGACTCGCGGTTCTCGTCCGTGACCTGGACGTACACCTTGATCTGCGGGAATTCGTCCACCTCGATCTGGGTGATGTTGACGTTGACCGGGCCTGTCCCGCCGTTCTGGGCGCGCAAAGCGAGCTTGCCGGGACGGTACGGGATGTGGGGCCTCCGGACCGCTCCCGGCTCGCCAGGAACCGGGTCACCCGCTTGATCGGCAAACGCCGGTCCTGCGAAGAATCCGACGGCCGCGAGCCCCATGATCGCCACAACGCCACGAAATGTATTCCTCATCTTGCACATGTCCGTTTCCTCCTGGTACGCCCTTGACCTGCGGGCTTTCGTTACGCTCCCACAGCCGCAACATGTGTGGCGGCGGGCCGGGTGGTTTGGCCCGATAGCAGCAATGCCACGTCATGGTTGCGGCGATACAGTTGCACGACGTTAGCCGGTTGGCCGTGGAGCGAGACGACCCGGCAACGGGCCTTGACGCTGCGGGCAAAGCCAATCAGCAGCGCCAGCACCAACGTCCACTGCGGTCCGATGGCCTCGACACGGCTCAGATCGAACACGATTTCCTCAACGCCCGCGTCAGCGTGGCGACGCTGCAACCGGTCGAGCAGCCATGCCAGTTCCTCGTGGCTCAGTGTGGGTCCCGCCGGTTGAATTCGAAGCGACCCCGCTGTAGAGGCCTTGAACCTCCAACATTCCGGCTCCCACTCGGCGGCGCTCGTCATCGCTCCCAAATCTGCGTCCGTGCGTCTCCAACGCATGGCACACCCGCGTCGTTACGCCGTACCCCCGGCTCACCCGCACGTCCAAGCCTCACCTTCGGCCACTATCTCTACGCAGCGGGGTCCGGAGCGACCGAGAAAAACTCGCCAGGTCGGTCGAAATAGTCCGGACGAATGCGTGCCGCTCGCACGCACACGTCCGAACGCAACGATCAGCTGCGTACACAGGCCGGCCGAGCGCGGATCGCGCGTAAAGAGGAGGTCGATCCCGACGGGCACGTGCCAGCGGCGTCGGCGACTTGCTACCGAACGTGGAGCCGTGTCGAGTTCCGCGCATCCCCTGCCGAGGTTCCGGGAGGGGCCCGTCGACAGGTGGCTTCACGCGGCGACGGAGCGCGGTACCATATGCGCCTTCTCACATTGATGCAGGGAGATTGTGATGAAGAGCTGCCCAACTCATCTACGGGTCGTGCTTGCGGTCGCATTGGCTGTTCTGTGTCCCGCGCCCGCATTGGCGGCCCCGTTCCAGGCGGAATCGCCGCCGCAATCTCAGCCGACGCCAGCGGCCGCGAGCCGCGATCTTGCGTCAGGCGACTTCGACCTGGACGCGTTCATCAAGAGCCTGAACCCGCCGACGGTGGAGCAGATCATCGCGTCGTTGGAGCCGATCCCGACGCTGGAGGAGGTGCTGGCGGCCCTGGAGGAGCCGGCGCCGCCGAGGCCGGAGTTGCCGGAAGAGGCGGCGAAGCGCGTGGCGGAGCTGGAGGAGCGTATTGCCGAGCTACGCAAGGAGGGACTTGCGGGCAATGACAAGGCGGCGCAGGACGCGGCGCTGGCCGAGGCGATCGAGCTGGCTGAGGAGGTCCTCGCAATTCGGCGGGAGCACCAGTCCGGCTGGACGAACGCCGACGGTGGGCCGGCCGAGTGGTACGAGGTGGGCAACGCCCGTCGGGCGGTCGCAGACCTGCACCTCTGGACCAGACTCCCGCCCGAACAGCGCGCCGAACTGGAAGATGCAGATGCGAAAGGCGCCGAGGCAAAAGATCTCTATTCCCAGGGCAAGTATGACCAGGCACTCGCACTCGTCCGCGAGCAACTAAAGGTTCGACATCGTTTGCTGGGCAACGAGCATGTGGACGTGGCGCTGAGCCTGCACAACTTGGCGTCGTTTCTGCGGGCCAAAGGCGACTACGCCGCGGCCGAGCCGCTCTTCCGCGAAGCGCTGCCGATGAAGCGCAAGCTGCTGGGCGACGACCACCCAGGCGTGGCGACGAGCCTGAACAACCTGGCGTTGTTGTTGCAGGACAAAGGCGACTACGCGGAGGCCGAGCCGCTGTACCGCGAGGCGTTGGCGCTGCGGCGCAAGCTGCTGGGCGACGAAGACCCCGACGTGGCTCAAAGCCTCAGCAACCTAGCATTGTTGCTGCACTACAAAGGCGACTACGGCGAGGCCGAGTCGCTTTGCCGCGAAGCGTTGGCGGTGCGGCGCAAGCTGCTCGGCGACGAGCATCCGGACGTGGCTGAAAGCCTGCACAACTTGGCTGCGTTGCTGAAGTCCAAGGGTGACTACCGCGGGGCCGAGCGCGTGCAGCGGGAGTCGCTGGCGATCAAGCGCAGACTGCTGGGGGACGGGCATCCGGACGTGGCCCTCGGGCTGCACAACCTGGCGGCGCTGCTTCGCGCAAAAGGAGACTACGTCGGCGCTGAGGCGTTGTACCGGGAGGCAGAGGCGATCTTCCGCAGAACCCTTGGCGAGGAGCACCCGTACGTGGCTGCGACGCTCCAGAGCCTAGCGGGACTGCTCCATGACAAAGGGAGCTATGCCCAGGCTGAGGTGGTCTGCCGGGAGGCGCTGGCGATGCGGCGCAAGCTGCTGGGCGACGAGCGCCCGGACGTGGCTGAAAGCCTGAACAGCTTGGCTGCCTTGCTGAAGTCCAAAGGTGATTACGCCGGGGCCGAACCGCTGTACCGGGAGTCGTTGGCGATCCGGCGCAAGCTTCTGGGTGACGAGCATCCGGACGTGGCCGTCAGCCTGCACAACTTGGCGGCGTTGCTGAGGGCCAAAGGCAACTACGCTGGCGCCGAGGCGCTGTACCGCGAGGCAGAGCCGATCTTCCGCAGAACCCTTGGCGAGGAGCACCCGTACGTGGGTGCCACCTTGGATGGCTTAGCGATGTTGCTACACCACAAAGCCGACTACGACGCGGCTGAGCCGCTGTACCACGAGGCGCTGGCGATGCGGCGCAAGCTGTTGGGCGACGAGCACCCGGGCGTGGCGAGGAGCCTGAACAACCTCGCGTATTTGCTGAAGGACAAGGGCGCCTACGCCGCCGCCGAGCCGCTCTTCCGCGAAGCGCTGGCGATGAAGCGCAAGCTGCTGGGCGACGAGCACCCGAGCGTGGCGACGAGCCTGAACAACCTGGCGGGGTTGCTGCACGACAAAGGCGACTACGCCGCGG
The DNA here is from genome assembly GCA_030616465.1 of Planctomycetota bacterium. GTDB lineage: Bacteria > Planctomycetota > Phycisphaerae > UBA1845 > Fen-1342 > JAUWXH01. The sequence goes on from JAUWXH010000107.1 coordinate 4,542, forward strand.
CCGAGCCGCTGTACCGCGAGGCGTTGGCGCTGCGGCGCAAGCTGCTGGGCGACGAGCATCCGCAGGTGGCGACGAGCCTGAAGAACCTGGCGGCGTTGCTGCAGGCCAGAGACGACTACGCCGCGGCCGAGCCGCTGTTGGTCGAGGCGGCCGAGGTCTTCGAGAGAGCGCGCCTGCGCATCAGCACGCGCGGGGGGCTCGAGCGGGTCGGTCTGCATCGGACGCCGCTCCCATCGCTCGCCAGCGTTCAGGTTCGGCTGGACCGACACTTGGACGCCTGGCGGCGGCTGGAAGCGCACTTCGCGCGCGGTTTGCTGGACGAGATCGCGCTGCGACGGTCGCGCCCGCTGACGCCAGCAGAGCGCGACCACGAGGACAGTCTGATCGGCCGGTTGAGCAAGCTCGATGAACGCATCTCGTCACTGCTGGCCAAACCGGCGTCTGTGGACCGCGAGGCACTGCTGGGCAAGCTGAAGCGCGAGCGCGAAACGCTCCAGGCCGAGCTGGTGCAATTCGCCGGCGCGATGCGGGACAAGTACGGCGTTGCCGCCGGCCAGGTGTATGAACTTGAGCAGATCCAGCGTAGCCTTGCCTCGGACGCGGTGCTGGTGGCTTGGGTGGACATCAAGGGTGATCCACATGCGGTCGATCCCAACGGCGAACACTGGGCGTGCCTCGTACGCCGCAAGGGCGAGCCGGTTTGGGTGAAGCTGCCCAGCACGGGAAAAGACGGGGCGTGGACTGAACAAGATGACGCGTTGCCCAGGCGAGCGGCTGAGCTGCTGGGGCAAGTAATCTCCGAGGGTCTGCATCCCGCGCTGGCAGCCCCGGAGCTCCCCGAGGACCTGTGCAAACGGACAGGCGTATCGCTTGCAGGTCGAATGTTGCGTACCCGCAAGCGCCTGGATGCCGAAAGTCGTGATCTGCTCCTGCGATTGTCGGAGTCACCCCGCTGGAGCAAGGCGGTCAGCGCATTGTACGAGCGATCTCAGGCCCTCGGCGATCCGGGCCGAGCAGGCGAGATCTGCAGCCGCTTGGCAGCGCAACGCATCGAGCCGCTCGGTTCCCGCCTTGAGGGAGTGCATCACCTCATTGTCCTGCCGGCTGGATGGATGGCCCGCGTGCCGGTCGAGGCGCTGACCGAGCAGTACACGGTCAGCTACGCCCCTTCCGGAACGATGTATGCGTGGCTGAAGGAAAAAGGCGCGCAGGCACGAGGACCCGAGGACCGGAGGAGCTTGCTCGCCCTTGGCGACCCACTGTTCGCCACGCCTGAGGAGCCAGCTAAGCCCACACCAGAGCCGCCGGAATACGGCGTGTACCTGGCGATGGTCGCACCGGAAAGCAACGCGTCCCGCAGCGGGCTCGAAGCCGGCGGCGTGCTCCTGACGTACAACGATCAGAAGCTGTCCAGCCAAGCCGACTTGGGAGCAGCGATGCAGGCCGCAGCCGACAGTCGGGCCACCCGTGGGGAGGCTGTGATCCCGGTGACCGTGTGGCGTAACGGACAGACGCTCGCATTGACGGTCGCGCCCGGCAAGCTTGGCGTGCGTCCCAGTCAACAGCCAGCCGCCGAGGCGATCCACGCTAAGGAGCACATGGATGCTGTTCTCCGCTCCACCCGCGGGGAATCTCTTGCCCCATTGCCCGGCACGCGTCGCGAGGTCGAGACGATCGCGAAGCTGTTCGAGCGCGCCACACCACTGGCAGAAGCGGCGGTCCTTCTTGGCTCGGACGCCAGTGAGCAGAGACTCGATGAACTGGCGACGACCGGCGAACTGCGGAAGTTCCGCTATGTGCACCTGGCCACGCATGGCGTGATGGATGACCAGGTGGCGATGCGGTCGGCGTTGATCCTGTCGCAGGACCAACTGGGCGACCAGTTCGAGCGGGCAGTAGCTGGACAGGAGGTATACGACGGCCGATTGACCGCAGAGCAGATCGTTCGCACGTGGAAGCTGGATGCCGAGCTGGTGACGCTCAGCGGATGCCAAACCGCGTTGGGGAAGGCCTCCGGCGGCGAGGGATTTCTGGGTTTCTCACAGGCGCTGTTCGTCGCCGGGGCGCGGAGCCTGGTGCTGACCCTCTGGAAGGTGGACGATACCGCGACTGCGTTGCTCATGACCCGGTTCTACGAGAACCTGCTCGGCCGCTTCGACGAACCGCGCGAGGTGGCCGGCCGCGTATATCCCACTGGCAAGGTTATGCGGAAGGCCGAGGCGTTGCGCGAGGCGAAGCACTGGCTGCGCGGCCTCTCGGCCGAGCAAGTCGGCGCGCTCTGCGAGACATACGGTCTGCGAGTGCCGAGCGCGCCGACCCGCGGCGAGGCGGGACCTATGAGAGTGAC
>JAUWXH010000292.1 GCA_030616465.1 Planctomycetota bacterium
AGGGTGACGGTGAATGACCCGGGTCAGTCTGAGGATTGCGGCGGCGTCCCGGTGTTTTCGGCGAGCTGGATGCGGTTTTTGCCGCTGCGCTTGGCGGCCAGGAGGGCCTCGTCGGCGGCGGCCAGCAACTCCTGCGGGGTCTTGCCGTTCCAGGGAAAGGCTGCCAGCCCGCCGCTGATCGTGACCGGCCCCGGGCTGTCCGCTCCCAAGCACTTGAAGTCGTGCTCCCCGATAGCCCCGCGGAAGCGCTCTGCCAGGGCGATCGGCTCTTTGGGGTGCTGGGAGCCGGGGACCCGTGGCTTCTCGGCATCCCACAGGATGACGCCGAACTCGTCTCCGCCGTAGCGGGCCACCACGTCGTTGTCCCGCGAGCAGAGCGTGAGCAGGCGCGCCACCTCGCGGATGAGCTCGTCGCCGGTCTCGTGTCCGCAGCGGTCGTTGTAGGTCTTGAAGTCGTCGATGTCGAACAGCAGGATGGTCAGGTGCAGCCGCTGCCTGCTCGCCCGGGCCACGAGCTCGGCGAGCACCTTCTCGAAGTAACGGCGGTTTCGCAGTCCGCTCAGGTCGTCGGTCCAGGCCAGGTCGCGCCAGCGGGCCTGCTCGCGGGCCTGTGCGACCGTGACTTCGATCAAGCGGGCATACTCGGCCAGCCGGGTGCCGACCGAGGCGGCGTAAGTCCCCTCTTCCTTGCGGGCCAGGGCCACCCGCCCGACCGGCTTATCCTGCCGCACGACGATCTCCTCCAACACCGGGGTGGTCGCGTCGCCCGCGCTGGCGGTCAGCCCGTCGAGCTGGACGGCGACACCGGCCGCGCCGAAGGCCTGCCGGACCAACTCTGCCAGGCGTTCGAGCGTCGCCGCCGGACCGTCGCCGAGCTGCTTGAGAACACCGCTTAGCTGAACAACCTCGCGCAGGGTCGGGCGTGATGTGTCCGGGGGCATGGCCAGGCGGTGCAGCGGCGGCAGGTGGAAAGCGCGTTCCAGATCCTCACGCTGCACCGGCTCGAGAACGTACTCGTCGGCGCCCTGGCTCAGCGCGTGGCGGGCGGCCGGCTCATCGGCCGCGCCGCAGGCGACCACGATGCGCGCGTTCGGCCGGATCTCGCGCAGGCTTCGAATGGCCCGAAACGTCTTTTGACCGTGTGAGAGCGACAGGCAGACGCCGTCAAACGTCTCCTGGCCCGTTCGCCACACACCCGCCAGGGCGTGCTCGGCCAGGGCGACGTCGCAATTCGGCAGGGCGCGGGCGACAGCTTCGCGCAGTGCGCTGGGCCCGATTACCAGAAGCCGGGTCTGAGCACCCATGGTTCGCTCGCCTTTTCCCTCCTGCCTCCTATTATACGGGCCCGGGACCTCAGTCGTGCGTATCCTCCAGCAGAATGGCCAACTCCTCTGGCGTGAGCGTGCTCCGCGGGGCGGGGCCTAGCGGTGGGGGATGCGAACGAGAGGTGTCGTCGCCCCGGGGAGCTTCGAGCGGCTCGCTCACGGCCGCCGGTCCCTTCGCGTCTGCCGGATCGGAATCGTCGCTCGCCTGTGGCGTAGCCGTGGGCCGCTCGCTGCGCCCGATAAACCCATCGTCCGCTTCCGTATCCGGCCCGATCCGTGACGGGATACGCCAAAACTGGGCGAGCAGGCGGTCCGGGGGAGCTGCCAGGATTTCGTCCAACGCCGCCCGGGACGGGCACACCAGTGTACGTGTGGCGCGGGTGGACGAGTTCAACTCGGCGTGCTCGCCGTAGAGCACGATCGTGACGGCGGGCCAGGTCTCGCGGAGATACTTGATGATGGCGAGGTCGTCGGCCGTCAGCCGGTCCACTCCCACGAAGGCCAGGTCGGGGACGTGCGCGCTGTTCTTGAGGATGAACGCACAGGCGTCCAGGACGTCCGCACAGCACACGCGCTCGACGCCGTGGCGTTCGAGCCAGTTGTCCACGGCCTGCCCGGCGCCCGCTTGGCCTGAGCGGATGTGGATTGCCCTGCGGGGGGTGTTCACAACACACCTGTAGAGAGCCACTCGCGCGAAACCAGCCTTATCTCTCTTATAACCGAAGGGGGCCGGATGTCAAAACGGGCTGACTGGGAACTCTGGATAATCCGGTACCTCCGACGAGAATCCACCGGTCCGCATGGCCGTTGTTATCAACGCTTTCGCGCGCGGCGTGCTACGGGAACTGGATGTCGTCGTCGAAGTACTGGGCTTCGCGGACGGTTTCGTACTCTTGGCCGGGCTTGTGGTTGTCGAAGCGCGTCCACTGCTTGCTGAAGTGCAGCTTGACCGTGCCCACCGGCCCGTTCCGCTGCTTGGCGATGATCAACTCCGCGGTGGTGTCCTCCGGGGTCTGAGCCGCCTGCGGGCCGCCGCCCACACCACCCTGCAACGTGTCGTCAACCGCCCGGTTCGTCTTGTAGTAGGACTCGCGGTGTAGCAGCATGACCACGTCGGCGTCCTGCTCGATCGCCCCGGACTCGCGCAGATCGCTCATGCGCGGCCGGTTGCCCGTGCGATCTTCGGGATTGCGATTGAGCTGGGCCATCGCGACGATGGGCACGTTCAGTTCCTTGGCCAGGGCCTTGAGCCCGCGTGAGATCTCGGCGACCTCCGCTTGGCGTGTCTCCCAGCCGCGCGCGTGCATGAGCTGGAGGTAATCAACGAAGATGGCTTTGACGTTGTGTTTGCGATAGGCCATGCGTGCCCGGGCGCGCAGCTCGAGGATGCTCAGGCTGGAGCTGTCGTCCACAAACAGGGGTTTGCCGCTGATCTCGTCGGCGGCGTACTTCAAACGCTCCAGGTCCTGGTCGGTAACGCGACCGCGGCGCAGGCGGTGCGAATTGACGCGGGCCCGGCTGCACAAGATGCGCTGGGCCACCTGCTGGCGGCTCATCTCCAGGGAGAAGAACAGGGCCGGCTTGCCTTGCGTCAGGGCCAGGTTCTCCGCCATGTTCAGCCCCAACGCCGTCTTGCCCATCGACGGACGGCCCGCCACGATGATGAGCTCCGACGGCTGCAAACCGCACAGCAGGTCGTCCAGCTCGAAGAACCCGGTTTCCTCACCGGTGTGCGGCTGCTTATCCTCGATCTTCTTGAACAACGCGTCGATCTGCTCCAGCAGCGTCTCCGGACTGCTGGTGACACGCCGCTCGGTGACGCCGAAGACCTCCTGCTCGGCGTAGTCGAGGATCTCGGCGGGCGGGCGGCCGTCTTCATAGGCCGTATCCATGACCCGGTGGGTGGCGCCGATCAGTTCGCGCAGCAGGTGCTTTTCGCGGACGATCTCGGCATAGTGACGCACGCGCAGGGCCGAGGGGACGGCGTTGACCAGGTCGGCGAGAAAATCGTAGCCGCCGAGCTCGTCGAACAGTCCCCGGCGTTCCAGCTCGTCCTTGATGACGACCCCGTCGATCGGTCTGTTCTCGTCGTAGAGCTCGACGACGTGGTCGTAGAGTCTCTGGTGCTTGGGGAAGAAGAACGCGTTGCTGCCGGCGTCCTTCAGAATCGTGATTGCTTCGCCGATCGCCGTCTGTTCCAGCAGCATCGACCCGAGCAGGGCCCGCTCGGCGTCCGGCGCGTGCGGCAGGGCGCGCTCACGCGCGGGGCCGGGGCTACTCATTGTCGGCGGTGTTTGTGTCCGGCTCGGCTGCGGCTTCGGCCGGCTCGGCTGCGACACGCTCGCCTGCTTCGTCGTCATGCTCCACCACCCCTTCGCGTACGACCCACAGTTTGATCTCGGCCGTAATCTCCTCGGCGAATTCCAGTTTGACGATGCGATTATCGAGGGTGCGGATGGGGGATTCAAGCACCACGTGCTCGGGCAGCACGGGATGGCCCAGGGCCTGCAAGGCCTCGGCAATATCCTTGCCCCCGACCGAGCCGTACAGCGTGCCCTCGGGGTTGGCGGCAGCCTCGATCGTCACCGAGACGTCCCGGATCGTCTTGGCCAGCAGCTTGACTTCCTTGAGCTGCGTGGCCCGCACGGCGGCGGCCCGCTTCTTGTCCTCCTCGATCGCCCGGATGTTCTCCTCGGTGGGGTCGGCGGCGAGGCGTTGGGGCACCAGGTAGTTCCGGGCATACCCGCGCTTCACCTCGACGATATCGCCCACATGGCCGAGCTC
>JAUWXH010000499.1 GCA_030616465.1 Planctomycetota bacterium
CCAGCGCCAGAATGCCCGCGGCAGCAAGCCGGGCGCTCATCCGTGACCCGCGCGTTGGCCGGCCCGACGAAGCCCGCTCACGTACCAGGCTAATCTGCTTGTCCCCGAACTGCACCTGGGCGATGAGCAATTGGGTCTGGAAGTCGCAGAGCCCGAGCTTGCGACCCTCTTCGAGGATGCTCACTCGGCGTGAATGACGCAGCAAACCGTCCTCCAGCGAGGCGGTGATCAGCCAGCGGAGGCGCGTCACGCCGGTTTTACGCCGGCTCGCAAGATACTCGGCTTGGCGACGCGGATCGCGTAACGATTTGTACGCTAAGTGTAACTCGTCGAGGTGCTGCCGCGACGCATCGTGCGTCGCCGGGTTATCCAGCTCGGCCAGGAGGCGCTCCCGAACCGCGCCGAACCGACGCGTGATCTCCGCCGGATCGTGGCGTCCAGGTGTCAATCCCAGAATGGCAAAATAGTCACGGGACATCCTCTTGTCCCCTCCACCCCAACCATAGCGCGCCCAGGCCAAAAGACAATCCGCCGGCCGCAAATCATGTGGGTAAAAGTATTGATTGCGCGGGCGGGTGTGTGCAGGGGAAGGCGATGGGAGGCTTTATGAGACTTCGCGTCCGCGCGCCGCAGCTACCATGGCGTGTACATTTTCGTCGGGAACCGCGTCGGGATCGTACGTGCAGCCCGGAGTGATTATCAGCGGGTGTCCGCGGGCGTTGGCCAGGGCGTCACGCACCTCGGCGGCCACGTCCGCCGGCGTCCCGTGCGGCAGGGTCCGCGAATTGTTGACGCCGCAAGCCAGCGCCTTTGGCCCGCCTGCTGCCGCGCCGGGCGCCTGTAGCACTTGGCGGGCGGCGGCGATGCTCGGACCCGTGATACGATCGGCCCAATGGATCGCGTGGACGTGCGGGTTGTCAACGTGCCGCTCGAAGCACAGCGGTCGCCCGCAAAGGTGCAACACGTTGAACCACCCCCCTGCCGCGCCCGAAAGGATCGTCCGATCCGTTTGGGCAACCAGCTCGTCGTAGATGCTCAGCCCGGGGGCATCTGACGGCTGATCTGGTCTCGACGCGATCACGGCCAGATTGGCCGGCGTGTCCACCCAGTCGTCGCGCAGCGCCAGATAGATGCCGTCGGCGCCGGCTTCGATGCAGGCCCGGGCGAAGTTCGCCAGCGTGCGGCCGATCGCGGCCAACGCCACCGCCACCGCCGAGTAATCCTCGCGCAGCCAGAGCGTCAGCTTCCGATCGCGCGGATCGTCTTGCAGGTCAATGGTCGGCAGGCCGTGCGTTTCGGGCGGCAGCTGCGTCAGGCGGCGCAGGACCGTCCAGGCGTGGAAGATCGTCGCCGTCATAGCGACCCGGCCGCCGAGCCGCTCTGCCAGAAGCCGGATGATCTCGAGCTGTCGATCGAACGGCGGTGCGTCGCCGGGCAGCTCGCGCAACTTGCTCAGGTCATCGACCGCCCGCGCTACAGCCGACGGACCGAACGCCTCGTGTGGGTAGCCGACCTCGTTCATGACCTTGACGAAGTCGAGGTCGAACGTCTCCAGGTGGCGCAGGTGCGCTTCGACGGCCCGTTCGGGCGCATGAAACGCCGGCGGGAAGTGATACCAACAGCTCACCGCCGGGCTGACGGCGGGATCGTTACCCAGCAGTCGTCTCAGGTGTTCGCTCTTGGTCACGCCGTTTCGCTCTGATCGCATCCCCGGCTGCGCCGCCGTGGAGGTCGGCCGAAGACGCGCGCGTCGGCCAGAGACATGCCCGGCAAGAAGCGGGCATGGCACCCGACAGCCGGCACGCTTTGTCGAGGCTACGGGTTATCGCCGCCACCGCCACCGGGTTTGTCCTTCGGTTTCTCGCCTTCCGGCGGTTCTTCTTTGCCGGGCTTGTCCTTGCCGGGCTCGGGCTTGCCCTCCTCGGCAGGTTTCTGCTCCTCGCCCTCCTCTTCTGCGCCGGGCTTGGCTTCTTCGACCGGCTGCTCGTCGGGTGGGGCCGGCTTCTTCAGCCATTCGGGGTACTTGTACTCCAGCTCGTACTCCGGGTGCGGCACGTTCAGCGAGTTGAGCCAGTCCAGGACGACACGGAAGTTCGGGTCGCGCATGCCCTTCAACACCGGTACGAGCCGGCCCTTCTCAACCGGCGGGTGCGCCTGCTCGTTGTCTTCATCAGCCGGCAACAAGAAACCCAACAGCGCGCTGTTGCCGGGAAGATCAC
>JAUWXH010000445.1 GCA_030616465.1 Planctomycetota bacterium
GAATCAGGCCCGGCTACGTGGCCTGATCGACTACGACGTCAGATGGCTCGTCCAGTTCGTCGTGTCCAACACGCAGGACCCCGGGATTCGGTGCTGAGGGTTCGGCACCGTCACCGGGAGTGACGAACCGATTTTTGTCTGGGCCGAGTTTCTGCTCGCCATCGAGAACCCCATTTTCTCCCCGGCCAACCCGCCGGCCTTTGCCGACGCCGGGGCAGACCAGGTGGTTGAGGTAGGCTCCACGGTCGTATTGGACGCCGGTCGTACCTTTGACGGGTTCAACCTGGGCTTCGACCCTTCCAGCCGGCACGTATTCGAGAAGGATACACTTGCCTTCGCCTGGGAATGGATCTCGGGGCCGCAGCGGGTTGAACCCGCTCAGGACGATCCCAGCAACCCGCAGGCAACTGTGACACTCAACATGACCGGCGAGTACGTCTTCCGCGTGACAGTGGACGACAATGTCAACTCCCTGCCGACTACGGACTCGGTGGCCATCACCGTCGTCCAGGATATCCCCGGGAACCAGGCCCCCATCGCCGTCGTTGACGGTCCGACCGGGCCCGTCACGGTCGGCGACGTCATCACCCTCGATGGCAGCGGCTCCCGCGACCCCGACGGTGATCCCTTGGAGTATCATTGGCGACAAACGGACGAGGTCGGTGGGCCCCTGCCCCTCGAGGACCTGAACCGGGTCTTCCAGCCGATCAGCGGACGTGAGCGGGCTGTCTCCACCTGGCAGGCGGTTCGCCCTGGGACCTTTCAGGTTCGCCTGCTCATCAGCGATGGGCTGTTGACCGACGTCAGCGACCTCCATTCGATCGATGTGGTGGAGCCTGCCACGGTGGGCGCCACTGCCGTGAGCGAGGCGGAGCCGGCTGAGGAGGCTGAGGAGGTCGGCGACCCGGTCGAGCTGCCCGCGCCACCGGCGTTGTGTGGAGCGGGTATGTTCCCGCTGGCACTGGTGCCGCTGCTGATGTGGCCCATGCGTGGCCGCATCCGCTAGCAACCTCGAATACTCGTGATTAGCCCTGCGGGCCGGAGCGCTGGCCAAATCCCGCTCCGGCCCGTAGTCTGTTTCCCATATCCCTCGGCCGCTCCCCGAGCGTCAGCGTGGCTCAGCCGAATCCAGAATCCGCAAAGACCCCCACAGACACGCCGGCCCACGTGCCGGTCCGCCGGCCGGATGTCGCCGCCCTGGTCGTGCTCGGGTTGATCGTCGCGTTCACCATCCGCGGCCACTTCGTCAAGCCGCACACCGACTTCTTCCAGTTCCGCGAAACCGGACACGCCCTGCTGCACGGCCAACTGCCCGACTCCTTCAAACGCGCCCCGCTTTACCCCGTGTTGGTCGCGGCGGCAGGCTCGCTGCTGGGCCTGATCTACCCTTGCGAGGTCCCCGACCAACTCGCCGCCGAGTGGCTCAACGCGCTCCTGTTGCCGCTCAACGCGGTGCTGATGTACCTGGTTGGTCGGCGTTGGTTCGGCGTGGGGGCGCGCTGGTTTGCGGCCTGGCTGCTCTTTGTCCCCTGGGGCATCTACTGCACCGCCCACACGCTCGCCGAACCCCTGCTGATCTGCATGATTCTGCTTACGGTGTTAGCGGCCCAGCGTGGTTCCTGGGTTGCCTACGCGGCCGCCTGCCTGGCCAGCCTGGCGCGCTATGACGCTGCGGGTGTCATCATCGGTCTGGTGGTGGCGGACCTGCTGCGCGGTCAGCGCTGGCGGAGAGTCGTGCTCAGCGCGGCTTTGGCCGGCCTGCCATTGGCCATCTGGCTCATCCTCACCGCCGCCACCTGGCACGAACGCTCCTACGATCACTACCTGCTCCAAATCTACGAACAGCCACGCTTTGATTTGCCCTGGTCCCTGGGCGTCCCGCTCGAGGTCCTGTTCAACCCGGACCGCATCCGTCTGCCCGGGTGGTTGCCCGATTGGGAGCGGGCCCTGCGTTTCGGCGTGCGGTGGGCGCTAGTCGCCCTGGCGCTCGTCGGCACCGCCGTGCTCGTCTGGCGCAAAGACCGAGCGGCCATCACCGCGGTCGTCACCTATGCCGGCTACACCCTCGTGCACGCGCTCTTCTTCTTCCACGAGCCCCGCTTCGGCTACCCGCTCGCGCCGTTGCTGCTGCTCGCAGCCGGCATCGGCATCCATACGCTCTGGGCAAAGCTCGCCAAGATCAGATTCTATCCGGAGCTGCGCGCGGTTCTCCTCGCTCTGGCGACGATCACGGTCGCATGCGTGGTGATCGGCGAAGCACGCGCGCTCCCGCTGCTCCCGGGCGTGCACACCTGGTGGGGGACCTCGCTGACACTATTGGCGGTCGGCGGCCTGATCCTGCTGTGGGCGGCACCGTTGGCGCTCAACGTCGCCGGCCTGGCCCGCCTGGTGCTCTTGTTCGCGATGATCGCGCTCGCTCACCTTCAGTTCCGGATCACCGTGCCGCTGCTCGGTACGGGCCGCGAGATGATCAACATGGTCCAGGCCGCGCGCTGGGTCCGTGACTTCACCACGCCCGAGCAGCGCGTGCTCGCCGCCACGCCCGGACTCCTCCAGCTCTACGCCGGTGACGAGCCGCGCGGCCGCTTCCTCGGTTTCCACCAGATCGAGGCCGAGACCTGGCCCGAGATTCTCGCTGAATGCCGCCGTCGCGGAATCACTCACCTCATCTGGCACGATCAGCTTTTCGCGGAGCACGGCGGCTACTACCGCGGCAAGTGGGGGCTCGAGCGCTTCACGCCCC
>JAUWXH010000446.1 GCA_030616465.1 Planctomycetota bacterium
TCGGCCTCGGCGATCTTGAAGCCGTCGGTGGTCTCGGCCATGACCGCGAGGCGCTCAGCAGCTTTGTCGGCGCGAACGGTCCCGCCACGGCAGGAATTCGTGTCCCCCACCACTGAAGCGGTGGGCCACCCGCCACCCTGCCCACGCGCGATCAGCACGCACAGGCTATCCTTGCTGCCGCGGCCGACGCGGCCACGCAGTTGGTGCAACTGCGACAGGCCGTAGCGGTCGGCATGCTCGATGATCATGGTCGTCGCGTTGGGAACATCGATACCGACCTCGACCACCGTGGTGGCAACGACGGCATGGAGCTTGCCGGCCGCGAAGGCCTCGATGACGGCCTGTTTTTCGGCCGTCCGCAGTGACCCGTGGAGCAAGCCGATGTTGAGGCCTTTCCAGGGGCCGTCGGCGAGCTCTCGGTAGGTTTGTTTTGCCGAGGCCAGCGAGGTTTTCGTTTCCGGGCCTGTCCATTCTCCACCCGGCATGGTTGAATTCGCGTCCCCCACCGCTGAAGCGATGGGCCACCCACCCTCCGTGCCTTCGTGCCTTTGTGCCTTCGTGCCTTTCTCTTCCCCGATCAACGGGCAGACGACGTAGGCCTGCTCGCCGGCTTCGAGCCGCTGCCGAACGTAGCCCATGACCGTCTTCCACTGGCCACTCGTGACGATCTTGGTAATGGTCTTGCCGCGCCCGGGGGGCATCTCCCTGATGATCGACACGTCCAAATCGCCGAAGACGGTCATCGCCAGCGTGCGGGGGATCGGGGTGGCGGTCATGACCAGGTAGTGCGGCAGGGGGCCTTTGGTACGGAAGTCGGCCCGCTGGAGCACGCCGAACTTGTGCTGCTCATCCACGACGACCATGGCCAGGTCACGGAAGGTCACGTCTTTTTCGAGCAGCGCCTGCGTGCCGACTACCAGGTCGATTTCGCCGCGCTCGATCTGCGCCAGCGCTTCAGCCCGGATCTTTTTGCTCTGTCCGCCGCGCAGCAACGTGTGGCGGACACGGCTGCCGGCCAGGTAGCGCTCGATGTTGGCGAAGTGCTGGGCGGCGAGGATCTCGGTGGGGGCCATGATGGCCGCCTGTCGGCCGTGGGCCACCGCGATCAGACAAGCGTAGAGGGCCACGACCGTCTTTCCGCTGCCGACGTCGCCCTGCAGCAGCCGGGTCATCGGCCGACCGCTGTCCAGGTCGCGGACGATGTCGCGCACGACCTCCTCCTGCGAGCGCGTCAGGCTGAACGGGAAGCGGGCACGGATACGCCGGTCGATCTCCGGCGTGACGTGCAGCTTGCGCCCGCGCTGGAGCGAAACCAGCTTGTACCGCCGCAGGGCCATGGCCAGTTCCATGAGCAGGAACTCTTCGTAGGCCAGGCGCGCGTGGGCGCGCTCCAGCTCGGGCTCACTCGAGGGGCTGTGCATCTGGCGGATCGCTGCCTCGCGACTGGGCAGGTCGTGCTTGCCCACCAGCTCGGCCGGGACGATTTCCTCGACCGGCAAGCGCGGCTGTTCGAGCACGTGCTGCACGGTCCGTCGGATCAGCGGCGACTTGAGCGTAGCGTTGCCGCGGTAGACGCCCACCCGCCGCGCGCCGTGCGGTCGCGAAAGGATGACGGCATCGGGCTCAAAGACCTGAACGCGCGGCTGCACGATTTCGAGCCGGTCGTTGTACTCCTGCACCTTACCGGTCGCGAGGACCATCGCGCCGACGTACAGGCTCTGCCGGCGACCATACTGCTGGAACCAGCGCAACGTGCAGGATTCGGTTCCGTCGTAAATCTCGGCGCGGAGCCCCGGCCCGCGACCGCGGACGCGCTGCACTTCCCCCTGGACGGTAGCGGTCATCCCGGGCTGCAAGTCGGCGATATCGACCAGCCCGGCCTCCGATTCGTAGCGAAACGGGTAATACTCGAGCAGATCGCCGACTGTTCCGAGCCCCAGGCCGGTGAACCATTCCGCGCGCGCCGGCCCGACGCCCTTGACGAACTGGATCGGACTGTCGCTACGGAGCGCCGCCATGCGATTGTGGATTTCCGATTGGGGATTGCGGATTGGTGCATTGCTGCGAGCGCTTGCCCACAGTCCGAGGTCACGAATCCCCAATCCGCAATCCCAAATCCCCAATCAACTCAGGGGATGATCAGCTTCATCCCGGCCGAGAGTTTGTTCGGGTCCGGCAGGCGGGTCCGGTTCGCCTCCCAGATATCTTTCCAGCGGGCCTGGTCGTTGTAGAACTTGCGGGCCAGGCCGAAGAGCGTGTCGCCCTTCTGCACGATGTACGTTTGGCCGGCGGGCTCGTCCGCGGGCGTGAGCACTTCGTCCGGGGCGCTGCTGCCGGAACCAGACGCGTTGTAGCCCGCGGCGGTTTTCGCGGGCGGGGAGGTTCCGAAGTCCGCGGTGGTCATGGGCCGACCGGGCGGCGGCGCGTCCACCCGCTCGAGCGGTACGTAGGGTTCCTCGACGCGCGAGGCGGCCTCCTTGTCCTTGTTCTCACAGGCAGTCAGCAGCAGCGCGCTCAGCGCCGCGGTCAGAAACACGTGTCGCTTCACGAGATTCCTCCTTGATCCGGAGCTGCGGGAACCAATACCGACCATAGCAAACCCGAAGCACGGCGAGTTGTAAAGGGGGCGGGCCGCAGGGGGCGTTTTTGCGCCCGCCGCCGGCCTCACAGCAGCTTCTGCATCAACACCACGTCCAGCCAACGCCCGAACTTGTGGCCGACCTCCGCCAGCCGCCCGGAC
>JAUWXH010000151.1 GCA_030616465.1 Planctomycetota bacterium
GTGGGGGCGAGACGCCCGCACTCCCCATCTAAACTGGTTACCCGCGAGCGTGAGCTGCACCCGGTGTCCGGCGAACGTGCGTGGTGGGGTTGACGGGACCCTCAGTTCGGCACAATCATAGGAAGCTGGGTTGGGGCTTCCGGCAAGGAGCGACGATATGTTCAATTTCGGCGGCGCCTTCAACGATTTCTTGGTCTCGCTGTTCACGTTCCTGAACGAGCTGCTCAACGGCCTGTTCGGCTGGCTGACGACCTTCTTCGGCGGACTCAACGTCGCTTTCCCCACGCCGTAGCAGCCCCGTCGCCGTAGCGAGTCCGCGACGATTTGCTCACCGGCTGGGGGATCGGAGTGGTCTTGGGCGCGCGTGTCGAGCCCGTGCCCGCATCGCGGGAGCCTACCTATGGCGCTCGGGAAGGTCCCGCACCTAGCGGTTGAAGCCCACACTGGGCCGGCTGGCTCTGGCCAGGGCGGCCGGCAGCGCGTCGGCGACCTCGCGGGCCAGGTAACCGACGGGGGCGATCTGCTGGGCGCACTGGTTGGCTGCGGCACCGTGGCAATAGACGGCCAGCCGGGCGGCGTCGAAGGCCGACAGACCCTGCCCCAGCAGGGCCCCGATCAGCCCGGTCAGGACATCGCCCATCCCGCCCGTCGCCATGCCCGGGTTGCCAGTCGTGTTGATGTAGCTCTGATCGGGCGTACAGACGACTGTGCGGTGGCCTTTAAGGACGACCACTGTGGCGCTGAGCGCGGCGAACTCGAAGGCGGTCGCCAGACGGGCCTGATCCGTCTGTTCCGAGGCGGGATCCAAGCCGGCCCCGCTACGCAGGCGGGCCATTTCGCCGGGATGAGGGGTGATGACGGTCGGCCGACGCTGACGCTTTGACCACCATTGCGGTAGGGGGGTAATCGTGTTGAGTCCGTCGGCATCGATCACCAACGGCCCGTCGAACTCCGCCAGTACCGCCGAGACGACTTCTGCCACGCCGTCGCTCTGACCCAGGCCCGGGCCCACGGCCGCCACGTCGGCCCATTTCAGACTGTCCAGCAAGAGTGGAACTGCCTCGGGGCAGATGCGCCCCTCCGCGTCCTCGGCGAGCGCCACGGTCATCAGGCACGGCTCGCTGGCGGCCACGATCGGCTGGATCGACTGTACACAGCAGACACGAACCAGCCCCGCACCGCCGCGGAGAGCGCCGAGGGCCGATAAGCACGCCGCCCCGCTCATCCCGCGGCTGCCGGCAACTATCGCGATGCGCCCTGCCTGGGCTTTGTGGGTGGTGTCGGGTCGCGGCGGCAGTCGAGGGATGTCGCCGATCGGCGTCGGCGGTTCCTTACGCTTCGTCATCGCGGGCCTCATCCGTGGGCCGTGCCGGCTCGGTGGAATCGACGGTCGGCTGCTCGGCTTGCGCAGCCCGATCGTCCGCGGCGGCGGAGGGCTTCGACATCTGCCGTTCGGCGAGCCGATTGATCACTGCCGCCTGGTACCCGGCCCCGAAGCCGTTGTCGATGTTTACGACGGACACGCCGGCGGAACAACTGTTGAGCATGGCCAGCAGGGCCGAGATACCCCCGAAGCTGGCCCCGTACCCGGTGCTGGTCGGGACGGCGATGACCGGCGCGGCGACCAATCCGCCGACCACGCTGGGCAACGCGCCTTCCATGCCCGCCACCACCACCAGCACGTTAGCCTCGCGCAGGGCCTGGGACTCGGCGAGCAGCCGGTGCAACCCCGCAACGCCGACGTCGTAGAACGTGCGGGTCCGCTGGTCCATGATTTCGGCGGTGACGCGGGCTTCCTCGGCAACGGGCAGGTCACTGGTGCCGGCGCAGACGATTCCGACGAAGCCTGCGCTGGCGGGCCCGCTGCGTTGCCGGAGGGTCAGCACACGGGCGGTGCGGTGGTAGCGCACCTTTGGGAAGCGTGCTTGCACGCGGGCGGCTGCTGGCGGGCCGATACGCGTAGCCAGGACGTTGTTTTCGGTGTCGGCCAGGCGGGCGAAGATTTCCTCGATTTGCCGCGTGGTTTTTCCCTCGCCGAAGATCACCTCGGGAAACCCGCAGCGCAGCGCCCGATGGTGATCCACGCGGGCGAACTGGAGGTCTTCGAACGGGAGCGTCTGTAGCTGCCGGAGGACGGCCGGTACGTCGAGCTCGCCGGCAGCCAGCTCGTTCAGCAGCTTACGCAGCCTCTCGGGTGCCAAGAGTGTTTCTCCGTCTTGCCCGCGCGCCCTATCGCCCGGCGACTCCCGGGTGCTACAATCCTGCGGGTACAGAGTATACGAGAGGATCGGCATGAACAAAGCGAGCCGCAGCCAGCAATTGGAGATCGTCGAGCCGATCGGCAACCGCGTCCTGATCCGCAAGGACGAGGATAAGAAGACGACCAAGGGCGGCATCGAGCTGCCGGGCAACATCGAAATCCCGACCATCACCGGACGTCTCGTGGCGGTCTCGGCCCAGGTCGAGCGTGACGAGGACTACCCCATCGCCCAATACGACAAGGTGCTGTTCAACCCCAAGAACGCCGTCCCGGTGGATTTCGAGGGGGACAACCGGCTATTCGTCGTCCCAGTAGAAGACGTGGTCGCAGTTTTTCGCCGAGAAAAAGACCGATAACGGCGACCGGCGAGCTCGCCTAACCCCCTTATTCGATCGTGGTTTACCAATCCGCAACCCCTCTACCGGTTATAAAGTTTGTAATGGACAGTAGTTGCGTGCCTGTCCCGCCTGCCTTATGATTAGGACAAGGAATGGCAGGGCGAATACCCGGCCGCGTGGTGGCCGGGCAAATCAGAGCCCTGGATCGAGCCAGGGATGGCTGAACTGCTGAGGGAGCTGTGTATCTCGGGGAAATCCCGCGCCGTTGGCCAGGAGGTACATGTTGGCGTACCGGGATCTGCCGCAGGTTGGTCGGTCCAGTGGGGGTAGGCAGAGAGTCCGCTACGTCCGCAGAATCGAACAGATCCCGAACATCCCGCCCGAGCAGCGCGACAAACTGAAGCGTGTCACAGAGGTTTACGCCTTTCGGGCCAACGACTACTACCTCAAGCTGATCGATTGGAATGACCCGCAAGACCCCATCCGCCAACTGATCATCCCACGTCTCGACGAGCTCAACGATTGGGGGCGGCTCGACCCCAGCAACGAGGCGGCGGTCACGGTGGCCCACGGCGTCCAGCACAAGTACCCCGACACGGTCCTGCTGCTGTGCAACGAGGTCTGCGGGGCCTACTGCCGCTATTGCTTCCGCAAGCGGCTGTTCATGAACGATAACGACGAGGCTACCAACAACGTCTCCGCCGGGCTGGACTACGTCGCGCGGCACCCGGAAGTGACCAACGTCCTGCTCACGGGCGGCGACCCGCTACTCATGAGCACGCGCCGGCTGCGCGACATTATCGGGCTTCTGCGCAGAATCCACCACGTCCGAATCATCCGCATCGGCTCCAAGATGCCCGCGTTCGATCCGTACCGCATCCTGGGCGATCCCGAGCTGCAGGAGCTGCTGAGCCGCCATTCCACGTCGAGGCGGCGCATCTACTTGATGGCCCACTTCGACCATCCGCGGGAGCTGACCGACATAGCGTGCGAGGGGATCGATGCGTTCATCCGCTGCGGCGTGATCTGCGTGAACCAGTGTCCACTAGTCAAGGGTGTCAACGACGATCCCGACGTGCTGGCCGACCTGTATGGTAAGCTCTCGCACATCGGGTGCCAGCCGTACTACCTCTTCCAAGGGCGTCCCACCGCCGGGAACGAGCCGTACGAGGTGCCCATCGTGCGTGGCTGGCAGATTCTGCGGGAGGCTTCGTGCCGTGAGTCAGGACTGGCCCGGCGAGTCCGCTACGTCATGTCGCACGCGACGGGCAAACTCGAGATCCTTGCGGTCGACGACCGCTACATTTACCTGCGCTTCCACCGGGCGAAGGACCCGGCGTTGCGCGGCGCGCTGTTGACCTGTAAGCGCAACGACGAGGCGTTCTGGTTGGATGATCTCGAGATCGTCGAGACCGATCGCCCGATCGGCAACGAGCCCGCGGCCCTGTTTTCCAATTCCCGCGAGCTCGAATAGCCCGCCGTGCCCAAACGGGCACTGCCGGGGACTCGCTACGCCAAAGCAAGCAAGCGAGACAGTGAAGGCCGGGTCACGGACCCGGCTTTCGTTTGCCTCAGGGGGGACTCCGGCTACTTGGGATCGTGCAGGACGGCCCGGATTCGCCCCAACAAGAAAGCAGTGTCGGCGCTGCCTTCCAGCTCGACCCAATGCACGTCTGGCAGCCGGCGGAGCCAGGTGCGTTGCTGCTTGGCCAGGCGGCGGGAGTGGATCTTGATCTCCTCGATGGCGCGATCGAGCTCCAGCTTGCCCTCAAAGTGGTCGAACAGCTCGGCGTAGCCGACCGCTTGGCGGGCCTGGTCGCTGACGCCGTGGGGGTCGCTCCAGATACGCCGGGCCTCATCGACCAGGCCGCCGGCGATCATCCGGCGGACGCGCTCGTTAATACGCCGGTTGGCAGACTCCCTGTCACGCCGCAGGCCGACCAGCACCCAGTTCCAATCCGGTCGGCGGATCGAGTCACGATCCCACTGCATCTGTAGCTTGCTGATCGGCGTGCCGGTCAGGCGGTAGACCTCCAAGGCGCGCTCGATGCGCCGTAGGTCGTTGCGGTGGATGCGGGCGGCGGCCTCGGGATCAATTTCGGCCAGCTCGGCGTGCAGGGCTTCTAGCCCCTCATCCTCCGCGCGCGAGCGTATTTCCGCGCGAATCTTCGGATCTGCCGAGGGTCCCGCGAACATGCCCTCATAGAAGCACTTCAAGTAGAGCACCGTTCCGCCAACGGCGATCACCGGCCGGTCGCGGGTGTGAATCTCGGCCACCGCCCGGTCGGCCAGCTCGACGAAGCGGGCAACGCTGAACGTCTCCCACGGGTCGGCCACGTCAATCAGGTGGTGGGGGAGGGCGGCCCGCTGCTGGGGCGTGGGCTTGGCGGTCCCGATATCCATTCCGCGGTAGACCTTCATCGAGTCCACGCTGACGATTTCGCCGCCGATTTCCTGCGCCAGCGCACGGGCCAGCGAACCCTTTCCCGAGGCGGTGCAGCCCAGAATTGTGATGACCCGCTTTTCCACAGCGACGTTGTAATTCGCCCGGGGGGTCGATGGCAAGCTTGTCCGAGCCGCGTCACGCACAGACCTTTGACCAACGCCGGCCAATAGCACATCATACGCGCCTCGTGGCGCGGAAAGGCGGAGAAACGATGCGTGTGTACGGACGGGCGTTGCCGGCGGCGGCGCTACTGGCCGCACTGACCGGCTGTTTCAGCATCAACTTTCCAAGGCGGGTCGTGATTAACAAGCCGGATCAGTCCCAGCCTAAGCCGGTTCCACAAAGCGCGGCGCCGTGCGACGTTTCGGATCTGCCGAGCGTCCCGCCCGGCGAGCGCCCTCCCTTGGCGGTGCTTGACTTTCAGGCCGGCGAGAGCATGGACAAGGAGGTGGGCCGGGCCCTGGCCGACCTCTGCCGCGATGCGGTTCAGGAAAGCGCCCAGTTCGCACTCGTTGATCGCCAGCGGATCGCGGACATCCTGGGTGAGCGCGACTTCGCCGCCGCCATGCTGTGTGATGACACGGCCTGCCTAGTGGAATATGGGCAGCTCGTCGGGGCACAGAAGATGATGCACGGTCGCATCAACCAGCTCGGCGATATCCTTGTGCTTGCGGTGGTGATGACCGACGTGGCTACGGGCAAACAGGTCACCCAGAGTACCAGTGTCTCGAGCATCGAGGCTTCGACGGACGCGATCCCAGACCTCGTCTGCCAGATCCTTCAGGGGTCGCCGGGCGGCAGTGACTAGCGTGCCGACCACCTTTTGACCAATCGCGGCTAACCTGCCAAGATACGGACGGGTCTATCGGGGGTGAGGAGACCCG
>JAUWXH010000037.1 GCA_030616465.1 Planctomycetota bacterium
AACGGTTACTGATTTTCGCCCCGGGTCGCTCAAGCCGGGCGGCCCGCTGGACATCGCGCTCGACGGCCCGGGCTTCTTGAAGGTCACCGCCGACGGAAAACAGTACGCCACTCGCGACGGGCGCATGATGATCGATAACGACGGCCGGCTGCTGTCCGCCGCGGACGGCGCGGCCATCCTGGGGATGGGCGACGTCCCGATCCGGCTCAATCCGCGAGGCGGCGACCCGCAGATCGACGAAGACGGGCGCATCTCGCAAAACGGGGTCGTCGTCGGGCAGCTCGCGCTCGTGGATTACGCGGACTACGACAAACTGCGAAAGGTCGGCAGCGGGAGACTAAGCGCCGAGGGGGCGGAAGAGATCGACTCGCCGGCCTATGTCCGCGCCGGCTTCGTCGAGAGCTCCGGCGTCGAGCCGGTCAAAGAACTGGTGAGCATGATCGAGGCGTCGCGGGCGTACCAGCTCAACGCACAGATGGTGACGCTCCAGGACCAGACGGTTGGCCTGCTCATCAGCCTAGTCTCACGCTGATCGCGGCCAGTAACGAGAGGAAATGAATAATGGCCATCACCGCACTTTATACCGCCGCGACGGGCATGCAGGCCCTGTCCGCCAAGATCGACGTCATCGCCAACAATATCGCCAATGCGGATACGCCCGGCTTCAAGGCCTCGCGCGCCAACTTCCAGGATCTGCTCTACCAGGTATGGGCTCAACCCGGCGTGCAGACGAGCGCGGACACCTCCTCGCCGCTGGGCACGCAGATCGGCCTCGGTGTAGCCCTCAGCAACACGCAGATCATGTTCAAACAGGGTTCCGCCATTTCGACCGGCCGCACGCTGGATGCGATGATCGAGGGGGACGGCTTGTTTCAAGTCGAGCTACCCGGCGGCGGGACCGGCTATACCCGCGCGGGCAACTTCATCCGCAACTCCGAAGGCGAGTTGGTGCTCGGCAACAGCCAAGGTCTCCGGCTTCTCGATACGCCGACGATTCCCGAGGAAATCCCGGATGACAGGGTGAGCATCGGGACCGATGGAACCATCACGGCCAGCATGCCAGACGGGACGATCCAGGTGCTCGGCCAGATCGAATTGGCCCGCTTCGCGAACGCGTCGGGGCTCCTCCAGATGGGCTCCAACATCTACCTGGAAAGTCCAGCCTCCGGCGAGCCGATCGAGGGGAATCCTGGCGAGGAAGGTATCGGGACCATCAAGGGCGGACACCTGGAACTCAGCACGACCGAAGCCGTCACCGAGCTGGTCGAGCTCATCAAAACCCAACGCGTGTTTCAGATGAATTCGCAGTCGATCCAGTCGGCCGACGAAGCGCTGCGAGTCGTAGCGGGGCTGCGGAGATAATGCGGGTGATTGAGGGTGCTATGGAGGTGAGCGCATGAAGAAGGGAAGAAGGGACGAAGGGACGAAGGGACGAAGGGGTTCAAAGGACTTGGCCCGTGCGTGCCTGCTGTTCGTCCTGCTCCCGGTCGCGGCCTGGGGCGACGAGCTGATCCAACGCGAGGTCAGCCGGCTCAAACTGCGACCGCAGGTGGAAGTCTGCGGGGCCGCCGTCACGCTCGCCGACGTGCTGACGTTCGCGGAGGCCGACCCACGCCTCAGGGCCGAAATCGGCCGCCAACCGGTCAATCCCGATCTGCAACCGCCCGCCAAGACCGTATTCACGCATGAGCAAATCGTGCGGCGCTTGGGCGAGCTCGGCGTCAATCTCTCGCGCGTGCTGGTCAGCGGTGCGCTCAATTGCCGAGTGACGCTCGAACCGGCCCGCGCACAAACGGTCATTGAAGCACCGTCGGCTTGGGTCGCCGCCGGCTCACGGGACGCCGCCCCCCTGACCAGGCTGCGGGCTACCGACGAGGGCAACACGCTGGCCGACGCGTTGCGGGCTTACGTGAACGCAGAGCTCGCTTCCCTCGGCGGGACGGCCGAGATCGAGTTCGAGCGGGCCGGCCAGGAGTTCCTCACGCTGACCCGCCCGCCGTGGAAGTTCATCATTCGCAGCAGCAGCAGCAGCGGCGACAAGCTCGGTTTGCGCGAGTTCGAGATCGTGATTCGGCGGGACGGGCGCACGCAACGCACCGCGCGGCTGGCCGCCCGCGTCAGGCTCGTCAAGGACGTGCTGGTGGCCCGCAAGCCGCTGGGCATCGGCACGTTCGTGCGGCAAGAGGACGTCGCGTTGGAGCCGCGCATGCTCGAGCGCCGGCAGGACGTGGGCCTGGACGAGGTCGGCCAGATCATCGGGCAGCAGGTCAAACGGTACATCCCCGTCGGCGAGATGATTCGCCGCAGTGACATCAAGGTGGTGGACCTGGTGAAACGCTCGCGGCCGGTCAGCCTCAGCAGCACCGGCAACAGCGTGAGCGTCCGGCTGACGGGGATGGCACTCGATTCCGGGGGCTACGGCGACACGGTGCGCGTGCGTATCGGGGAGTCGCGGAAGGACCGTCGAATACTGCGCGGCGTCGTTACCGGGGTGGGAAGCGTTCGTTTGATAAGGGGCGGGGTGTGAGCTGGTCACAAGGTGGGAGAACGGCGGTGAACCGAACACTGTGGACGTTATCGGTCGCGTTGGTGGTGCTGGCGTTGTGCGCGCCGGCGGCGGGGCAACGCAACTCGCTACTCGGCCGCGGCAACGGCTCGGCCGATCAACCACCCCCGGCGACGCAGCCGGCGGTGCGTGAGCCGGCGGCCGTTCTGCCGGGCATGCCGCCGGCACGGCGCCCGCGACAGTCGGCAACCCGCTCCGAACCGCCGCTCAACACGGTCCTGCTGTACGCCTCACCCTTCGCCGTTGAGGCCCCCCAGCCGCAGGAAATCCGGGTTCACGACCTGGTGACGATCGTAATCCGCGAGAACAAGACGGCGACCAGCGACGCGAAGTTGAAGTCGGAGAAGGAGTGGAAAGTCGAGGCGGAATTGGCCAAGTGGTTCCGGCTCGATCCGAAACACCGCCTCATCCCGCAGAACTTCCCGCGCGGCACGCCGGGCGTCAAATTCGAGTTTGAGAACGAGTACGAGGGTAAGGGCAAGGTCGATCGCAAGGACACGCTGACCACGCGCATCACCGCCGAGGTCATCGACGTCAAGCCCAACGGCAATCTGGTACTGGAGGCGAAGAAGAACATCCGCATGGATGACGAGGGCTACATCATCACTCTGACCGGCGTGTGCCGTAGTCAGGACGTCACGCTGGACAACACGATTCTCAGCACGCAGATCGCCAACCCGGTGATCGACGTGCAACACACGGGTGCGGTGCGCGACGCCACCCGCCGGGGTTGGCTGATGCGGCTGTTCGACCTGCTGCGACCGATTTAGGGCGACGCTCATGCGCAAGCGGACGACAACGGCACTGTTCATTCTAGTGGCGCTGCCTGTGACCGCCGCCGCCGAGGTCCGCGTGCAGGACATCGCCCGCCTGCAGGGTCAGCGGACCAACAAGCTGATGGGCTACGGACTGGTGATCGGGCTGGACGGGACGGGCGACGGCGGAAAGGCCCTGACCACCATGCGATCGCTGATGGCCTTGCACGAGCGCTACCACCAGCCGGTGCTGGATCCGACGGAACTGAAGGCGGGCAAGAACGTCGCCCGGGCCTTCGTGGAAGTGACGATCCCCGAATTCGGCGCGCGGGAGGGACAAACGCTGGACGTGGTCGTCTCGAGCGTGGGCGAGGCTGACAGCCTCAAGGGCGGCCAGTTGCTCACCACCCCGCTGCAATACGCCATGTTCGACCCAGAGGACCCGTCAACACAGGTGATCTTCGCGTTGGCCGGTGGCCGGGTGGACATCCCCGATCCGGAGAACCCGCGGCGCGGCATCATTCGCAACGGGGCCACGCTGGAGGAAGACTTCTTCTACAGCTTCATCCAGGACCGCTGCATCACGCTGGTGCTCAACGATGAACAGGCCGGCTTCCCGTTGGCCCATATGGTCGCCCGGGCCCTCAATCACGAGCTCGCCAACCCGCAAACGGGCGGGTTGACGGAACGTGACCAGCGGGGCGTGCTGGTGGTGCATCGGGACAGCGCGGTGGCGTTGGGGCCGAAGAACGTACGCGTGCGGATTCCGTCCTATGAGCTGGCCCGACCGAGCAACTTCATCAGCCGCGTGCTGCAAACGCCGCTGTTCATGATGCCGAAGCAGCCCGCGCGCGTCGTGATCAACCGGACCACCAAGAATATCTCCTTTACGGGGGCGGTCACGATCTCGCCGACGGTGCTACAAATCCCCGGGCTCGGGACGGTCACCATCGCGGGCGGCGGAGCCACAGCACCCCCGGCCGGCGTGATCGGGCTGGATACGGACAAGGTCGCCGGCGTCGAGTTCCAGGAGCTGCTCGATACGTTCACCAGGATCAGGCTCTCGCCGCAGCAGATGGTCGAGGCCGTCGAGCACCTCCATCGCACCGGCACGTTACATGCGCAACTGATCTACACGGAGTAGCAGCGAGCGATGTCCCTGGCCGGCATTCAACCCGTTGTCGCGGCAACCGCCGGTGGTGGTGGCGGCGACAGGCGCACGTTGGCGGCCCTGCTCGCTGCCGGTCGAAAGCTCGAAGCGAACGACCCCAAGCTCGTTGGGCAGGCGGCGGCGCAGGTCGTCTCACAACTGTTCTTCGCCCCGCTGCTGGCCGAGATGCGGAAGCTGCCCTTCGGCCGCAAGTTCGCCACCGGCGGTCGCACCGAGGAGATCTTCGGCGAGCAGTTGGACCTGCGGATCGCCGACAGCGTTGCCGCCAACTGCGGCGGGCTGACGCGTCAATTGATCGAACGCCTGCAAGGTAATGACGGTGGGCAGGGGTCGCCCCAGGGCAGTTCAGTAGCGGCCGGCAGCTCGCAGGCCGGCTCGCGGCCGGCGGCCGGTCACAAGGCCGGCGAGACAACGATGGTGCACACATGACAAACACCGTAGCAACATCGCAGACCGGACCCGGGCGAGCGGATCTCACGCCGATCGTCGCAGAGCTACGCGACGCGCTCGCCACGCTCCATGGGCTGCTCCAGCAGCTCACGGAGCTGGCCGGCCGGAAACTGGACGCGATGCGCCAGGCCGATACGGGCGACCTGCAATCCTGCGCGGCAATGGAACACCGTCTGCTCGGAGACGTGTCGGCGAAGCGGAAGCAGCGTGAAGCAATTCTTGCCCGCCTCGCGCAGAGCCTGCACTGGCCGGAGGCGGTCACAGCTCCGCTGGGGGAAATCGCGGATCGGCTGCCCGAGCCGTTTTCCTCGTCTATCCGGGCGAAAAACCGGGCTTTACGCGAGGTCGCCGACACGCTGCAGCAGAAAAACCGTCTGGCCGCCGTGGTGGCACGCAACCTGCACGCGCACGTGCGGAGCATCTTTGCCGAGTTGGCCAAGGCCAACCAGGAGTGCGTGCTATATGGACCAAGCGGCCAGCATGAGCAAACCAGCACTGATGCGTGGGTGGATGCAGTGGGGTAGTGCGGGCGTCTGGCCCGCCCAAAGGTGAATCGTGGCCCTATTGGGTACTTCATTCCAGATCGGTCGCAGCGCCCTGGCGGCGTACCAGGCCGCGATCTCTGTTGCCGGGCAGAACATTGCCAACGTCGGCAACCCCAACTACACGCGACAGTCGGGGCATCTGAATTCCCTGCCTGGGGGCAGCGTCTTCGGGGTGCGTCCCGGTGCAGGCGTGCGGCTCACCGCCCTCGAGCGCCACATCGACCAGGCGGTGGAAGCGCGGCTGCGTCTGGCCCTCGGCTCGCGCACCGGCGCGGAAGTGACCTACCAGGCCCTCAGCCAGACCGAAGCGCTGTTCAACGAGCTGACCGAGCAGGACCTTTCGACCGAGCTGAGCGAGCTGTTCAGCACCTTCGCCACTTTGCAGACTTCGCCCACCGACAACAGCGCACGCAGCATGATCATTTCGGCAGCCGACGCGATGATCCGCACGCTGCGGCGGCATCGGAGCGGGCTGCTGCAACAGACCGAGGATTTGAACCAATCGGCCGCCGCCCTGGCGCGCAACGCCAATGAGATCGCCGCGGAGATCGCCTCGCTGAACGAGACGATCGTGGTGCAGGAAGCCGACGGCCGCACGATCGCCAGCGCGCTCCGCGATCGGCGCGACACCCTGTTGCGCAACCTGGCGGAACTGATGGACCTGCAGGTGCGCGAGCAGGCGAACGGATCGGTCAACGTCTACGTCGGCAGCGACCCGTTGATCGAGTTCGACCGCTCGCGCGGCTTCGAGGTCGAAACGGTCCTGGAGGACGGGCTGGAAGTGGCGACCGTCCGCTTCGCCGACGATCACGGGGCGGTGATCCTGCGTGAAGGGCGGCTCGCCGCCACGCTCCAGACCCGCGACGTCTACCTGGCCGAACAACTCGACCGTCTGGACCAGCTCGCCGGGGCACTGATCTACGAGGTCAATCGCATTCATTCAACCGGCGTCGGCTTGACCGGCTACAGCGCTATGACCGGCAATTACGCCGTGGACGACCCGGACGCGACGTTGAGCAGCGCCGCGGCCGGCTTGCCCTTCCCGCTGCAGAACGGCTCGTTCATCATCCACATGCGCGACACCGGCAGCGGGCAGGTCACCACACAGCAGATCGAGATTGACCTGGACGGCATCGGCAACAACGACACCACGCTGAACGATCTGGCGAGCATGCTCAACGGGGTCTCGGGGCTGACCGCCACGGTCACGGGCGACAACCGTCTGCAGCTCGAGGCCGAGTCCGGCACGCAGTTCTGGTTCAGCGAAGACAGGTCCGGCGCGCTGGCGGCCTTGGGACTGGGGGCGTTCTTCACGGGCACCAATGCGACGACCATCGACGTCGTGTCGGCGGTGCGGCAGGATCCGCGGCTGATCGCCGCTTCGCTGACCGGGCAGGTCCACGACGGGGACAACGCCGGTCGACTGGCCGGCGCGGGCGAAGCGAGCAGCGCGTTGCTCAACACCCTGAGCCTGTCGGACTATCACCAGGCGACCGTGGGCGAGTTGGCGACCAAAGCGGCGGGGGCCCTGACGGCGTATGACGCGGCCGACGCGGTCTACACCAGTCTGTACGCTCAGCGTGAGGCGATCAGCGGTGTCAGCCTGGATGAGGAGGCGATCAACCTGGCCAAGTACGAGCGTGCCTTCCAGGGCGCCGCGCGGTTTTTGAGTGTCCTGGACGACTTGTCCTATGAGGTGTTGGCACTAGTCGGCTAGACGTTGCAGTGGGGTAGTGCGGGCGTCTCGCCCGCCCAGACGAGGCGACAAGAGACGATGGCGGTCATACCGGTCAACATCGCGCGTGTGAGTCAGAACCTGCGGACGTTCAACATGCTGCAGACCGTCCGCGCCAACCACACGCAACTCTTCCGCGTCCAGAACCAGCTCGCCACCGGGCTGAAGTTCGTGGTCCCCAGCGATGACCCCATCGGCGCGGCAGCCGCCAGCCAGCTCGATCGCAAGCTCGACACGCTCAGCGCGGTGGAGGCCAACGTCCGCGAGGCCAACGCCGTTCTGCTGGAAACCGAATCCGCGATGCGTGACGCCATCGACCTCATGATCGAGGCCAACACGATCGCGTTGGAAGCCGCCGGCGACATGATCTCCGCGGAGGAGCGCAAGTCGCTGGCGGTGGTGGCAGACTCGATCATCGATCAGCTCATCGCGATCGGCAACCGACATCACCTGGACACGTTTCTGTTCAGCGGGCACTTCGGCGGCGACCTGCCGTTCGAAGCGATCGGCAGCGGCGTGCTGTTCCGCGGCGACCAGGGCCGCATGCAAGCGCTGGTGGACACGGACCTGACCCAGGAATGGTTCACGATCTCGGGGCAGGAGTTCTTCGGTGCGGTTTCGCAAGCGGTGAGCGGGTTCGCGGACCTCAACCCGGCCCTCACCACGCACATACGGATCAGCGACCTCAACGGGGCCAACGGCAGCGGCGTCACGCTGGGGCGTATCGTGGTCAGCGAAGGTGCCGAGCAGGTCGAGATCGACCTGTCCGGCGCCGATACGGTCGGTGACCTCCTGGACAAGCTGAACGCCGAATTGCCGTCTACACTCAAGGCGTCGATCAGCGCCAGCGGGATCAACATCGACTCGATCGGGCCGGGACCGGCCGAGATCACGATCAGCGAGATTCCCGGGGGACGCACGGCCTCCGACCTGGGGATTGAGACCGACGGGGTGGTCGGCTGGATCACCGGCCGCGATCTGGACCCGCGTCTGACACCGCGCACCACGTTATCAGACCTCAACGCCGGCACCGGCATCGATCTGTCCGACGGGATCACGATCCACAGCGGCAACGAGTCGGTCAAGGTTGACTTCACGGACTTCAAGACGGTGGAGCAGGTGCTCAACGCGATCAACGGGACCGGGCTCGGCGTGTGGGCCCAGATCGCCGACGACGGCAAGCGGCTCAACGTGGTAAGCCGCGTCTCGGGCGCCGATTTGTCCATCGAGGAGAATGGCGGACCGGCCGCGACCAACCTGGGCATCCGCTCGATGTACGCCGGCACCACCCTGGCGAGCCTGAACGACGGGCTCGGCGTGCAGACTCTGGAAGGCGACGACTTTCGCATCGTCACCGCCGACGGGACCAACATCGATATCGACCTGGACGAGCTGGACGTGAGTAGCTCGGCATCGGTCCAGGATGTGCTCGACTTGATCAATACGCGGGGCGGAGGGGCGGTGACGGCCGGGCTGGCGAGCCGCGGCAACGGGATCGTCATTACCGACAACACCGTCGGGCCCGGAACGATCCACATTGAGCGACTCAACCTTTCGCCGGCCATCGACGGCCTCGGGCTCGACGTGCCGGCCAGCGGCTCCACGCTGGTCGGTCGCGACGTCAACCCCGTGAAGGTCAACGGGACCTTCACCGCGCTGGTTGAGCTGCGGGCGGCAATGAACGACAACGACACCCAGGCGATCAGCGCCGCGGGTGGACGACTCGAAACGGTACTCAAGCAGATGCAGGAAGCGCAGGGACGCGCGGCGGCCCAGGCGCGCGCCATGGATGGACGCAGCGCCCGTATCGACAGCGAGGTGACCGCCACCCGCATCCTGCTCAGTGACGTACGCGATGTGGACATCGCGGAAGCGGTGGTTCGCTTCCAACAGTTGCAGACGGCGTTACAGGCCAACCTGATGACAGCGTCCCGGGTAATGAGCCTGTCGCTACTGGACTATCTCAGGTAGGCGCGGCGGTTCGCGGGTTACCGGCGGGCTGCTCCCGGGCAATTTGAGATCTCAAATTTGAGATCAGGCCCGGGTCACCCCCGGCCACCGCGGACGGGCAAGACGCCCGTGTGATCCCCGCCGCGCGGGAGTAGCGGGAGCACTGCGGACCGGCAAGACGCCGGTAGCACACA
>JAUWXH010000405.1 GCA_030616465.1 Planctomycetota bacterium
ATGATCCTGTTCTCGCCTATGAGCGGCACCACGTCCACTATGGTTCCCAGGGCAACGAGGTCGAGTTGCTCCCAGAGGAATGCCTCGTTCTCGCCATTTTCATCGCCCATCAGCGCCTGAGCCAGCTTGAACGCCACGCCCACCCCCGCCAGCACCACCAACCACGGCGCCAAGTACCCGGCCAACGAATTGGTCAAGGCAAACGTGGCCAACGGTTCGCTGTCTTGCAGACGGATTTCAAATGCCTTGCGCTCGGGTGAATCGGGCGCGAACGGCAGCCCGGCCCGGCGGATCATCCCCTCGGGATCCGCTTGGTATGCTACCCACGTTTGGGGCAACTCGTAGACGTACTGATACAGACCGTAGGCGGAAAGGGCCACGGCCAGGGCGATCATCACCACGACCACGGCCCGGGCTTCGCTCTGCCGGAGAATCAACTGCCGGGCCATCAGGAAGGCCATCCCCAGGCCGATCCATTCCCAGAGCATGTTGACCGCCGGGCGGGGGCTGCCGTGCGTGGTGGCCCAAAGGGCGGCGATCGTGTGCCACAGAACAAGCAGGATCACGGCCGCATCGATCCAGCCCAGGCGGATCGGCAAACGCGGCCGTCCGATCGGTCCCAGCAGCCAGAACACGGCGGCCAGCACGATCCAGAGCATCACCACCGGCAGACCGTCACCTTGCGCGGCCGACTCGCCGGGAAACAGGGGCCGGGCGACAAACAGGGCGGTCATCGCGCCGAGCAGCCACCGTCGCAGGCGATCGCCGTCGGGTGCGGCCGTCGGCGCTTGGCGTTCGGGTTTGCCCATGGCCTTACTCTTTGCGTTTACGCCGCGTCCGCTTTCCCGTTCCCCGCTTCCGCCGGCCGGCGGTTTCCAGGATGGCCACCAGCAGCAGCGTGCAACCGACCAGCAGCAGGATGACGCACGCGCCGACGCCGTCCACCTGGTGCAAGAGCAGTGCCCCCAGTCCGCAAGTCGCCGTGGCCAGGTAGATGGTCGACACGGCCCGCCCCGGCGTCATGCCCAATTCGACCAGCCGGTGCGAGAAATGGCTCTTGTCGCCCGCGAAGATACTCCGCCCGGCGCGCCAGCGGATCAACAGCACGGTCGCCGTATCGTATAGCGGCACGGCCAGCACGCAGATCGGCGCCAGCATGGCGTGCTTGGGCACGTCGTGGCCGGCGAACGTGGCGGTAAGCGTAGCCATGGCCAACAGGTATCCGACCAGGTAACTGCCGGCGTCGCCCATGAACAGCCGCGCCGGGGGACGGTTGTGCCAGAGGAATCCGACCAGCGAGCCGACCAGCACCAGGAGAAAACCGGCCACGAACAGTTGCGGCTGGTTGGTTTCCGGGTCGGGGGCCAACAGCATCACGGCGGCCAGCATCGCCGCGGCAATGGCGGCCACGCCGGCCGACAGCCCGTCCATGTTGTCGAGCATGTTGAACGAGTTGATCAACCCCACGATCCATATCACGCTGAGCACCCAGGTCAAAGGCGGCAGGTCGATAAACAGACTCAGGCGCCATCCCATCCACACCAGCACAATCGCCACAATGGTCTGCACCACGAGGCGGATTATCCAGTGGACTCCCCAGCGATCGTCGGCCAACCCCAGCAGCATCAGCACGGTCCCGCCGGCCAACAGAACCCACAGCTTGCCCGACTGCTGCCAAAGGCCCGGCAGATGCTCGGCCACGAACTCGGACACGGGAATCTCCGGCCGCAGCAGCAGAATCCACAACACGAGTTGCCCCAGGCCCAACGGCAGCACGATGCCCAGCCAGATGGCCAGACCGCCTGCGGTGGGCATGGCTTCGCGATGGATTTTCCGCTGGCCCGGCTGATCGACCAGTCCCCAAGCGGGTCCGTAGCGTCGCACCCACCAGGCCGCCCCCCAGCAGACGAGCATGCTCGGAAGTGTTGCGCCTAGGAGGAGCCAGAGCATGGTGGGCTATCTCCGATGGAGGATCGGGGAAACTGCGAATTCCCCAACTTCAAGATGCGCGCAAATTGTCAAGAGGTCTTAACGGAAGACTTCAGCTTCACGTTTTCCCGCAACCCGGCGGACCTACTCCCGCACGCTGGCCTTCTCCGCGGTGGGGAAGTCGTCGGGGACCTTCTGTGTCACCTTTCCCGTGGCGGCCCATTCCACGCCCCGTCGGAACGTGGCGATGAAGGCCACGCTCTTGAGTTCCTTGGCGGTGTGGCCCAACGCATTTTGAAACACGCGCCCCGTGCCGTACTCCACGGTGAACAACAGCGGCTCGTGTTCGCCGGCACCGCCCTTGTCCTTGGGCGCAAACGCGGTGGCCAGCACGGTGAGGTTTTTCGCCGGTCCGCGAAGCCAGCCGTACAGCTCGTCGTTGACGTGCATAAACTTCTCGGGCAGGCCCTCGGTGATCGGATGGTTCGGTTCACGGATCACCAGTTGGAACGGCTGCATCGGCCCGTGGCCGCCGCCGCGGCCCGGCGAGGTGTCGCGAACGAACTTTCCATCGCGCCAGCGGACGTAGGGGCCGTGCTTCTCGTTTCGGCGTCCCCAGCCGCCCAGGCCGCTCATCTCGTTGTACTCTTTCCAGTTGGGAAACGCCGCGCAGGCGAAATGGTAGATCACCAGCCCGCCGCCGCCCTTGACGTAATCGACCAGTGCCTGTTGCGTTTCTTCCGGCCAGGAGTCCCCCTGGTAGTTGCTGATCACCACGTCGTACGCGGCGAAGTCCGGCTTGAAGCCGCTCATGTCCTCGCCCTTCGGGGGCGAAGTGGCCACGTCGACCGTAAACAGGCCGGTCTCCTCCAGCAGCTTTTTCAGTACGGGCGTGGTCTCTTTCCAGTTGTGGCCGTTCTGGCCGTCGATGATCAGGGCCTTCTGCGGCGCCGCCACCGCGACGGCGGCCAATACGGCCCAAATCCCCAACACAAAAAACCAGTGCTTGCGCGACATCGGAGTGCTCCTCCTGTGGTGAAAGGAAATTCTGACGACTGCCGTAATGTAGCCCACC
>JAUWXH010000142.1 GCA_030616465.1 Planctomycetota bacterium
CGCGCGGCGAGCGCCCCAGAAAGAGGTTCTCCGCCACCGACAGCGAGGGGACCAGGTTGACTTCCTGGTAGACGGTGCTGATGCCTTTGCGCTGCGCGTCGGCCGGCGACGAAGCGTGAAAGGCCTGGCCTTCGAACGTGATCGTACCGCCGTCGCGCGGGTGGACGCCGGTGAGAACCTTGACGAGCGTGGATTTCCCGGCGCCGTTTTGTCCCATCAGACCGTGCACTTCGCCGCGGCGGACGTCGAAGTCCACCTTGTCCAGCGCGTGCACGCCCGGGAAGTGCTTGTCGATCCCCCGCATCAGGAGTAGGGGCTGCTCACCCACCGAACCGCTGACCCCCTTAATCCCTCAATCCCTTCGGCTAGTATTCCCGCGAATCGATCAGCTCCGCCGCGACCGACTGATCGAACAGGCGATCCTCGTTCTTGATGTACTTCGGCAGCTTCTCGCCCGCCCGCAGCTTCTCGATCGTGTCGAACAGGATCGGCCCGAACAGCGGGTTGCACTCGACGGTTGCGTTCAGCTTGCGGGCCACCATCGCCTCGAACGCCGCCCGAACGGCGTCGATCGAGATGATGATCACGTCTTTGCCCGGCTTGATCCCGGCCTCTTCCAGGGCCTGGATCGCACCCAGGGCCATGTCGTCGTTGTGGGCGTAAACGGCCTCGATTCGGTCACGGTCGGACTTGATGAAAGCCTCCATCACGTCTTTGCCCTTGGCCCGCGTGAAGTCGCCCGACTGGCTCTTGATGATCTTCATGCCCGGGTGCTTCTTGATGCCCTCCTCAAAGCCCTTCTTGCGATCGATCGCCGGTGCGGAACCCGTCGTGCCTTGCAGCTCGACGATGTTGGCCTTGCCGTTCATCTTCTTGGCCAGCCACTCGGCGGCCATGCGCCCCTCCTCGACAAAGTCACTGGCGATCAGCGTCACGTAAAGGCTGTCGTCGCGGACCTTCACGCCGCGATCGACCAGGATCACTGGGATACGGGCGCGCTGTACCTCGCGCAGTACACGTTCCCAGCCGGTCTCGACGATGGGTGCAATTACGATCACGTCAACCCGCTGCGCGATGAACGAGCGCACCGCCTTAATCTGATTGCCCTGCCTTTGCTGTGCGATCGCGAACTTCAGCTCGACACCACGCTTGGCCGCCTCGCCCTTGATCGACTTGGTCTCGGCCGTTCGCCAGGCGCTCTCGGCCCCGACCTGCGAGAACCCGACGACCAGTTTCTTCCCGGTCGCTTGGGGTTTTGCTCTCTCTTGCGCGACGGCCGGTGCTGCTCCGCCTAGCAGCGCGCCCACCATCATGCCGAAGATGACGTACCGTAGCATTGTCAGCTCCTCAGTCGCCCCACACGGGGGCAGTCGTCGCTCATGCCCCTATTCCCGGCCGACTCTCCACTCCAGGATACCGCCAGAGTACTCTTCTTGTAGCTGGACTTCGATCTTGAGCCCGGTTGTCTCCACGGGCGTGAAGCTCACGCGGTTGAACTGATCGAGCTCCGCCCCGTAGTCCGCCGCACCTTGGACTTCCCGCCAACTCTCGCCGTCGCGGCGCAGGAGCCTCCACGACGTAGGCACTCGGCAGCCGCCGCCCGCCGCCTCGTCGTCAAACCAGTACACCTCCACGCTCGAGACCCGCCGCGCCCGGTCGAAGTCGTACTGCACCCATTCCAGTGAGCCCCGCCGCGGCCACCACGTGAAACGCGGAATGCCGTGATCGTTGGAGCTCTTCGGCTCCTGCCGATTGTGCAGTGCCAGCAACGTGTCGGACTGCCAGCACCGGGACGCGCTGGCGGTGACCCAGCGCACCGGCGGCGGCTCGAGCAGCAACGGCGACTCCGGTAACCACACGACCATCTCACCCGCCTCCCGGTTGTCCCAGGCATAATAGGGAACCGCGACGAACTCGGCGGACTCGGCTTCCGCAGCATGCCGATAGAGATCGTCGTCCCAACCTTCGCCGCCCGTCGCCAACACCGTCCCACGGATGACCGTCACACCGCCCAGCAGGTCCGGCCGATGCTCGGCGTGCAGTTCGGCGTTACGCGGCAACGT
Organism: Planctomycetota bacterium; assembly: GCA_030616465.1. Lineage (GTDB taxonomy): Bacteria > Planctomycetota > Phycisphaerae > UBA1845 > Fen-1342 > JAUWXH01. The sequence goes on from JAUWXH010000142.1 coordinate 2,064, forward strand.
GAGATGCCGCACACGCCCGCCGTTGTCCGTCCCTTCCAGGCAGTACACGATCGGCCCGCGCTGCAGCGCGACCTTGCCCACATTCTCCTTCACGCGCGGGTTCGCCGTGATCCGCCGAATCGGCATCGGCAGATCAAGGTTGGCGACATCGCCGCGCTTCCATTTCCGTTGGATCCGAGCATAGCCGTCCTGCAAGATGGTCCGGGCCGGGGCTCGGCCGTCGTCGAGTCCGGTAGTGGCGTATCGGGACCAGCCCGGAATCCGAAGGCAGATCGCAAACTCAGCGTTTTCCGCCGGATCGACCACGATCCGCACCTTGCCGTCCCACGGGTATTGTGTCTCCTGTCGCAGCGTGACGGTCGTGCCGCCCACGGGGATCTTCGCCGAGCTGCCGACATAGAGATTCACGTAGACCGCGTCGTCGGAATGCGCGTAAACGTAGCGGCCCAGCGAAAGCAAGAGCCGCAGCACGTTCGGCGGGCAACAAGCGCAGCTATACCACGGCCGCCGATGATGATTGCCCTTGCTGCCCAGCGGGTTGGTGTAGAAAAACTTCTCGCCGTCGAGCGACACGCCTGACAAGAAACCGTTGTACAGGACCTGCTCGAGCACGTCCGCGTAGCGCGCATCGCCGTGCAGCAGGTTAAGCCGGTGGTTCCAGAGGATCATCCCGATCGACGCACACGTTTCGGCATATGCTGTGTCGTTCGGCAGATCGTACGGAACGGTGAAGCCTTCGTTGTGCGCGGATGGCCCGATCCCGCCGGTGATGTACATCTTTCGCCGCACCACGTCGTTCCAGATGCGGTCCATCGCGTCGATGTAGCCCTGATCGCCGGTGAGCGCGGCAACGTCCGCTACCCCGCTATATAGGTACATCGCCCGCACCGCATGCCCGACGATCTCGCTCTGCTCGCGGACCGGCAGGTGATCCTGGCAGTAGTCGCCGTAGAGTTCGCGCCCCGCCGCTCGCCCGCGCTGTTCCAGGAAGAACTCGGCCAGCTTCAGGTAGCGCTGCTCGCCCGTCACGCGGGCAAGTTTGACCAGCGCCAGCTCGATCTCCTCGTGCCCGGGCACGTCGTGCCGCTTGTCCGGCCCGAACAGCGAATCGATCAGGTCGGCGAACCGGACCGCCACATCGAGTAATGCGCGTTTGCCGGTCGCCTGGTAGTGCGCGACAGCGGCTTCGATCAGATGTCCGGCACAGTACAACTCGTGCTTGTGAGCCAGGTTCGACCACCGCGGCTCATTGGTGAGGATGTAGTAGCTGTTGAGGTAGCCGTCCGACTGCTGCGCGGCGGCGATCTTGGCGATCAACTCGTCTACATACTTCATCAGCTCCGGGTCGCTATCGCCCGCCAACGCGTACGCCGCCCCCTCCAGCGCCTTGTACACGTCGGAGTCGTTGAAGAAGTACCCTTCGAATCCGCCTTCCATCTTTCCGGCGGCTTTGACGAAGTTGCCGATCCGCCCGGTCTCCTCACACATCTTGAAGTTGTGCGGCAGCGTCTTGTCGCGGGTGACTTTCTGCCGCGGTGCCCAAAAGGCATCCTCAATCCGCACGTCGGTCAAGGGCACAGCCGTGAGCCTCTGGTGTTCTGCCATGGTCGGAACCACCCAACTCGCCGCGACGCTCGCCAAGGTAATGGAGGATATAACTCTCACGTCCCCACCCGCCATTCGAGAATGCCGCCCGAGAAGCCCTCGCGTAATGCGGCCTCGAGCTTCAGCTCGCTAGTTTCCACGGGGTCAAATGTCACACAGTTGAACTGGTTCAGCGTTGTGCCGTAGCCGCTCGCGCCAGCCACCTCACGCCATTCGTCCCGGATGCGGCGGTAGATCTTCCAGGACAACGGTACACGGTAGTAGGTCCTCTGCGGCCCGTCGTCGAACCAGTAGACTTCGCATGACGCCACCCTTCGGAGCTTGTCAAAGCGGTAAGTGACCCACTCGGTTGTCCCGCGACCCGGCCACCACGTGAAGCGCGGCACGTCGCGATCGTCCGACGACTTCGGCTCCCAGCCGTCGCTGAGCGCGTTGATGTCATGGCTACAGTTTGATGCCCGGTGTCGCGGCGGCGGCGGCTCCACCCACTCGTGCGCCTCCGGCCCCTCACCGATCACTGGAAATGCCGAAATCCGCAGCCGCGCGCAGCCCATCGGAATCAGCGTGATCTCTTCAACCGGCTCGTCCGACCGCACCGGGCTGGCTTGCACTTCGCCCACCAGGCCATTCTCGTCCAGCTTCCAGGCCGGGATGCGCTTGCCCTTCGCTCGAATCTCGATCGGAGCGGCGTTGGGTGTGAACGGCTGCTCCGCCAGCCCGACGGGCTTGGTATGCACATTGAGTGAGGAAGCCGGGTCACGCTCGTCCAACACCAACCCGTAGTTCCACGGCGTGGTTGGGAACACCTCGAACGCCGGCCATTCGTCCGTGCCGCCGTAGCGCTCCCACCGTTCGCCGATCTTCAAGGCGTACCAGAGCGGCCCGCGGCGGACGGAAGCCGAGTCGGCGTTGCTCCGCCATGTGCTCACACCGACCTTCATCGGCAGGCGAAGCCGCACCTCATCGCCGTCTGACCAGACACGTTCGATTCGGATGTAGCTGAGTGGCTTCATGTTGAACAGCGCATCCTTGCCGTTGATGGAGAGCCTCGCCACGTCGCACCAGCCGGGCACGCGCAGGTACAGCGGGAAACTAACCGGCGTCGGCGTCGAGAGCTTGAACGTCACGACTTCGTCGAACGGGTAATCCGTCGCTTCACTGATGGTGACCTCGACCCCATCGGCAACCTTGGCTTTGACCTCGCACGGTGCGTACAGCACCGCCGCCAGACCGTTGTCGCGCGTGGCAATCCATAGATGCTCGGCATAGTACGGCCAGCCGAACGCCACGTTGTGCTGGCAGCAGCGGTAGTCGTGCGGGTCGTAAGCCAGCATGCACCCGCCGTTGTCCAGACCGGGAGCCTTGTTGCCCTGGTCGAGCTGCACCATGTTCGGCGCGGTCAGGTAATGCAGCCCCTTCAAGTCCGGCGTCAGCGCCGCCGGCAGCGAGTTGAACGCGACTTCCTCGCACCGGTCGGCGAACAGCGGGTCGCCAGTGAACGCCAGCAGCATCTCGAAGCTGTGCATGATCTCGACCATCGAGCACGTTTCGGCCGCCTGCCGCGGACCGTGGTAGCCCGGCCGGCAGTTCTCATCCGCCCCGAACATCCCGCCCGGAACCCGGCCGTAGAGAGCCATCACCGCCTGGTAATTACGCTCGGCGGCATCGAGGTGCGCCCGATCACGGGTCTGCATGTAGTACACCGCCGGCTCGCGGAACGCCTGGCAGATGTTCACGCCGTGCCAGCTCGCGATGTGCTTGTCCCAGCGTGCCGTCCGTTGGTGGATAATGTGGCCGAGATCGAGCAGCCATTCTTCGCCGGTGCGGTTGTACAGCCAGTGAATACTCTCGAGGTTGTCGCCAGCGCGGATCTTCTGCCAACTGCCCGGCAGCAGGTCTTCCCGCGGCAGGTTCATTTGCCACTGGAAATACCGGGTCATAAACGGGATCACGCGTTCGTCGCCGGTTGCCTCGTAATACGACTGTAGCACGTTCAGCGCGATCATATTCGGCCAGACGTCGTGCTTCTCCTTGTTCACCCGCGGGCCGAAGTAGCCGTCCGCCTCCTGAGCGGAGAGAATCCCGTCGATCCAGGTGCGGGCCTGGCGGATGATCCGTTCATCCTCGAGCACGTAGCCCAGATCGCCGAAGCCTTTGAGCCAGTAGGGCAGCTCCTCCCAGCCGTACTCGCCTTCGCCGTCCGGGCTCATCCACGCGCTGACCTCCGCGTTGCACCATTTGCTGATTTCCGGCAGGTGGCCGACGAACCCGTCACGCATCAGTTCGAGTTGATGCCGCAGTCAGCCGTGTGGCGTGATGCTCCCGATCGGCAGCTTGACCAATGGGTTTGGCACCAGCGGCCGGCGGTATTCCACATAATGG
>JAUWXH010000255.1 GCA_030616465.1 Planctomycetota bacterium
CCGGCCCGGTGCGCCTACGTCGCGGACAACCCAGCCAAGGATTTCATCGCCCCCAACGCCCTCGGCTGGCGCACGGTCCAGATCCGCCGGCCAGACGGTATCTACCGCGGCAAGCCTCCCGCCGAGGACGGACAGCCGGGCAAGGTCATCGATACCTTGGACCACCTGGATGGGGTTCTGAGTAGCGCGTAGACTCCGCCACGCGCTGCGTCCGGTGGCCGATAACGGAACGGACGTATCCCCGGCAGGACACGACGGAGTCCCCGACCACGCCGGACGATAAAGCCTAAGGCGAAGGCATCCCCGGGCCTGTGCGTTCGGGTATCCTTGTGGTCGAAAGGCCGGGTGATCCGGTTGGGTGACAGGCAAGGCGCGATACCGAACTCCTACCTGTGGCTGAAGACGGCCATCGACCGCTACGCCGCGTTGACGGTGCTGGCCGTAGTCGCGCCGCTGATGGCCGTCATCACACTGCTCAGCCGCTGGGCACTGACCGTCTACGCATCCGCTGCCGACGGCGAACTCGGCCAAAAAACTGGCCCCTGGCCCAATGCGGCGCGCCCTAGCCCAGTGATCTGGCCCAACCGTCCAGAATGGACGTCTTTGTCGCCCGGCGTCACACGGCTCACAATCTTGCCGCGGTGAATATGGCAAACGAATCTACAAGCGAGCCAGCTGCGGTCGTGTCACGGACGATCTGGGCCCGCGGATTGAAGCGCGCCCTGGATCTGGTCGTTGGCCTGATCGTCCTGATCGTGGTGTCGCCGCTGCTGTTGATGACGATGCTGCTCGTCAAGCTCAGCAGCCCAGGGCCGATATTCTTCATGCAGGTGCGCACGGGGCGCAATGGGCGGGAGTTTCGACCATACAAGCTGCGAACGATGCGCGGGGGGCGGACGCCCGGCTCCGACGAGCTCGTGCCGCTGGACCATCCCGAGGTCACTGCCGTCGGCCGCATCCTGCGCCGACTGAAAATCGACGAACTCCCGCAGATCCTCAACGTAGTCAACGGCGATATGTCGCTCATCGGTCCCCGCCCCACCCTGCCGGAGCAGACGCGGGCGTATGATGATTTCAAGAAGCAACGTTTGCTGGTGCGCCCCGGCTTGACGGGGTTGGCGCAGACAAACGGTAACGCGGCGATCTCCTGGGACGAGCGCATCAAATACGACGTGTACTATGTCAGGCATCATGGGTTCCGCATGGATATGCTCATCCTGCTCAAGACAGCCGCCGTCATTCTGCGCGGCGAGGAGCGCTTCGCCCGCCCGTTCGATCAGAGTCCGTATGGCAGACAAGAGGTTTGACCGAAGTGACTGACTCGGACGAAGAATCGTGAACGTGGCGCTGATGGGCAGCGTGAGTTCCAGCTGGCACACGCTCGACGCGTTGATTCGCGGCGAGGTGGAGATCACCGGCGTGCTCGGTGTCGATGAATCGCAGGCCGAACGCATCTCCGACTATCGGTCGTTGCGCGAACTCGCGACTGCGGCGGGAGTCCCCTTCCAATCGTTCGTCAAGGTGTCCGAGCCGCCGGTAGAAACCTTTCTGGAAGCCCACCGGCCGGACCTGCTGTGGGTCATCGGGTTGTCGCAACTGGTACCGCAGCGGCTGGTCAAGCTCGCCCGCGTTGGCGGGGTCGGGTTTCATCCGACGATGTTACCGGAAGGCCGCGGGCGGGCACCCATCGCGTGGACGATCCTGCGTGGAGCTCGGGCGGCCGTCAACTTCTTCTTCCTTACCGACGAGCCCGACGCGGGCGACATCATTGTGCAGCGCGAAGTTCCGGTGCTACCGGACGATTATTCCGAGGACCTGATCCACCGCATGAGTCCGGTGTCAACCGAGGTTGTTCTGGAGCTGGCTCCGCGGATACGGGCCGGGGACCTGCCTCGTATCCCGCAGGACCACAGTAAAGCCACGTACTATCCCAAGCGGACGCCGGCGGATGGTTTGATCGATTGGGGCGCTTCGACCGATCAAGTGTACCGTCTGGTTCGGGCCGCGGGCCGCCCCTACCCCGGGGCGTTCACGCATCACGACCAGCGCAAGCTGACTGTCTGGCGCGCCAGGCCGGCAGATCCGGGCGAAACCAGCCCTTCAGCGGCACCGGGTTGCGTAATGCGGCCCGACGATGCGAAAGGGGTCCTGGTTGCAACCGGCGACGGAGCCCTTTGGCTCACAGAGGTTGAAGTTGAGGGCGGCGGGACAGCAGCGGACTTCCTTGAGATCGGAGCAAGACTATCCTAGCGCGGCCGGCTACTTGCCGCCGGCGACACCACGAGGCAACCGCCATGAAGGTACTGGTCATAGCGCCGCATCCAGATGACGAAGTGCTCGGGGTCGGGGGAACGATGCATCGGCTGGCCGGTGAAGGCCATGAAATCACGGTGGCCATCGTCACAAGGGGCTGGGAGCCGTTGTTCCCCGACGAGCTGGTCGCGCAGGTGCGGGCCGAGGCACAGGCAGCCAACGAACTGCTGGGCGTCAAGACGGTGCGGTTCATGGACCTCCCGGTCACCCGGCTAGACGGCATGCCCGAACACGAACTTAACGCCGCCTTCGACCGCTTGGTGAGCGAGGAGCAGCCGGCGTGGGTGTTCCTGCCTTTTCCCGGCGACCGCCACGAGGACCACCGCCAAGTGTTTGATGCTAGCCTGGTGGCGTTGCGCCCGGTGGCTGAGCAGTCATTCGTGAAGCGGATTCTCTGCTACGAGACCGTCTCGGAAACCCACTGGTCGGCCGCCCGCTTGGAGCCGGCATTTGAGCCACAACTGTGGTTCGACATCAGTGAGCATCTGGAGGCCAAGCTCGCCGCCGTGGTCAAGTACGCCTCGCAGGTCCGGCCCGCGCCCGACGCCCGCTCGCTGGAGGCAATTAGGGCCCTGGCCACCTGGCGTGGCAGCGTGGTGGGCATGTCGGCTGCGGAGGCCTTCGTGCTCGTACGCGAGTGTTGGGGGCCGAGCGGTTAGGGTGGTCGAGGGCGAATTCCCCCATCATTGAGGCTGCCCGGATATCTGCGGGCTCGACGCCGATTTCCACTTCCTACTTCGTCGGCGGCTTGGTGATCTCGAGATAGGCCCGCGTCAGCGGGTCTTTGGGCATCACCCGGGCGACCTTGCGGAAGGCAGCGTAGGCCCGCTCGAAGTTCCCGCGCTGAAACTCCGCGTAGCCGAGCAGGAAATACACGTCCGCGCTAGCCCGATGCTCCTTCACCCACGCGGCCAGCGCGTCGGTGCATTCGGCAAACTTCCCCGGCTGCGGATAGTACTTGTCCAACTTGAGGTCGATGTAAACCAGGTTGGGCTGGAGCTGCAACGCCCGCCGCAAGACCTTGCCCGCCTCGTCATACTGCCCCAACGCCAGGCGGGTCTGGGCGAGATGAATTCGGCAGGCCGGATCACCGTTGTTCAGCTTTGCGGCCATTGTCAGCCCCACGACCGCCCGCGCGTAGTCGCCCTGCTTGAGCTTGCCCAGTCCCAGCTCGAGGGCTTCGGCGTGCTTGTCCAGCAAGCGGGCCTTTCGACGAGCCATGTCCCGTCGATTCCAGCGGCGGCGGGCATAGTCCCGCTCATCGAACCGGCCGGCGAAGTAGGCCTCCTCCAACGCCGATTGCACGCCGAGCGGGTCGTAGTAGCCGTAGGACCCGTACGGGACGTAGCGGCGCACGAAGCGCGGACGATCCCAGTAACGACCCCAACGGCCTGGCCGACCGCGCACCTCCACGCGCGGATAGCGCGTGCCTTCAAACCCGGGACGCAGCCAGGCATCCCGAGGCTGCGAGGTCGCATCCTGATCGCGCAACGTCGTCGCTCGGTAGCTTCGCGGATCGACGACGCGCACCCGTTCACGCTGCACGGCAGGTTTGCCGTCCGGCTGCAGCGGAACGACTTGGATCACGACGCGCTCGCCGGCCTGCACGACGCAAGGCGGGGCCTTTTCGTCGTCCGCTTGGACGGCGATCGTCAAGAGAATGATCACGACTGTGCTCGAGCAGATGCGGCGGGCTTGCTTAATCATGGCCACGCTCCTTGAATCGGCGGGTCCACCAATATGATACGCCGCCCCGGGTGGGGAACGCCAGGGAAATTGCCCAAGATCTTGCCGGGGAGGCCCGAGCTGCCCGGCGATGGCGGGCCGCAGCGGACATGCAGAAGTCGGGTTTTAGGCTGGCAACTGGATTCCAGCGTGGTAGAATAGTGGCGTGTAGGCTTGTTGCACGTCTGTCATGTCAGGTGCTTTGGAGAACGAAGCGATGTTGAAGACCAAGCTCATTTCGATCGTGTTCGTGCTTGCAGCGTGCGTACTGCTGATGGTCGCCTCGCCGCCGATTCTCGCTCAAACCCACGCCGACGGCCGCGGCTGCATGCCGGGCGACGCAGACGGCGACGACGATGTTGACCTGTCTGACCTCGGAATCCTGCTGTCTGCTTGGGATTCGAGGCCGGGCGACGACAACTGGTACCCG
>JAUWXH010000328.1 GCA_030616465.1 Planctomycetota bacterium
AGCGGCGCGCGTCGGCCGCACAGGCCCTCGATGCGCAGCACGGGCTCGCCGAGTTCGTGCGGCACGCGTGGGAACATTTGCTCGAGCCGCCGGCCGATCATCAGCTCGACCAGCCGGGTCAGGGTCACGTCGGCGATCGGCCCGCTGCCGACGTTGCGGCCGTCGCGCAGGACGGTGTAGCGTTGGGCGACGCGTTGGACCTCTTCGAGGAAGTGTGAGATGTAGACGATGGCAACGCCGCCGGCCCGCAGCCGCTCGATCACCGCGAATAGCTGCTCGATGTCCGCCAGACCCAGGCTGCTGGTGGGCTCGTCCATGACCAGGACGCGCGCGTCGGTCATCAGGGCCCGCGCGATCTCCACGAGTTGCCGCTCGGCCGGCGAGAGTCGGCGCACGGGTATGTCCGGCCGAATGTCCGGGCGGTTCAGATGCTCGAGGGTCTCGGCGATACGCCGGCGCAAAGCGGAGCGGTGAATGAGGCTGGCCGTGTGTCGCTCGATGCCCAGCGTGACGTTTTGCTCGACGGTCAGGTGCGGGGCGAGGTTGAGCTCCTGGTAGATCATGGCCACGCCCGCCGCCCGCGCTGCCAGTGGGTCGGACGGGGTGAACGGGCGCCCATCGAGCCACATCTGGCCGACGTCGGGGAGCAACGCGCCCGACAGCACCTTCATCAACGTTGATTTGCCCGCTCCGTTTTCGCCGACCAGCGCGTGGACCTCGCCGGCCGGTACGGTCAGATCGACGCCCGCCAGAGCTACGGTCGCCCCGAAGCGCTTGCAGACACCCCGCATTTCCAGCCGCGGCGTGTCGGTGTGCAACGCGCCCATCACTTTGAGCGATCCGGCGACAGCAGCTCTTTGTACTCGGGCTTGTCCATGGTCTGGCGGGTCACCAGAACGACGCCGGTGTCCTGAAGCGGCTCCACGGGCTTGCCTTGCAGATAGTCCGCCGCGGTCTTCACGCCCACGTAGCCCATCTTCAACGGGTTCTGCACGACCAGGCCGTCCAGCTCGCCCTTCGACAGTGCTTCGACGAGTCCGGGGCTGGCGTCGAAGCCCACGAAGCGGACCTTGCCCGCCAGGCCGCGACTGCGCACCGCCAGCAGCATGCCGAAAGTGGACGATTCATTCGGGCAGAAGATGCCCTGAACGTCGCTGTGCACGGTAAGCAAGTTCTCTGCAGCCTCTTGCGCGGTCGCGCGCGCCGGCCCCGCGTAGCGCTTTGGATCGATCAGTTCGATTCCCGGAAACTCGGCGATGCTCTCGACGAAGCCGCGCTCGCGCTGGACCGTGCTGGCCGAACCCTCCTGGTAGCGCAGCAACAGCGCGCGGCCCTTGCCGTCGAGCACTTCGGCCAGGCGCCGCCCGGCCAGTTGTCCGCCTTGGTAATTGTTCGTGGCCGCGTAGCTGACGAAGTCCTTGCCGACCTCGCCGGCCAGGCTGGAGTCGATAATGACCACGGGGATCTTCGCCGCCGTGGCCTGCTGCACCGCCGGCAGCAGGGCCTTGTCATCTAGTGGGGCCAGCACGATCGCGTCCACGCGGCTGCTGATGAAGTTTTGGACCAGCGAGATCTGCTGCTCGCGGTCGTCCTCCCTTTCCGGGCCGCGGAAGATGATTTGCACGTTGCCGAGCTCGCGCTCGGCCTTGAGCGCCCCCGCGTGCACGGATTTCCAGAAGTCGTGCGTCGTTCCCTTGGGAATCACCGCGATTCGCAGGTGCGCCGCGACCGCAGCGGCCGGCTGCGTGGCTGCGTCTGAACCTCCCGGCTGCGTCGGCTGCCGCTCACAACCCCACAACAGCGCCACTAACGCGCACAGGCAGATCCGAGCCGCCATCCCGCTGCTCCTTTGAATGAGCTGCGTTCCTCAACGTGGTGCGCATCATAACCGCGCCGGATGCACCCGCAACCCGGCTATGGTCGCGCGGCGTGTCAAAGGTCGAAGCTGTCGCCTGCCAACGCGGGAACCGTCGCAAGCATGCTCATGGCGCGTGCGTGCCGGGTGAATTGGCATTCTACGCCTTGCCTGCGTGGGTGGTCGGCCTGGAGCGACGCACCCCGCGGCCAAGAACAAATGGAAGGTACTTGTCGAGGATCAGTATGAGTGGTACGCAGCTCGCAATGGACAGCACCGTCGCCAACACGCATATGCCGGTAAACAACCACGCGTTCGGTCCGGGAATCAGCCGCACAATCCATCTGGCAAAGTCAGGGTTCACATAGCCGTGCAACACCCCGTCCAGGCACATCAGCGCGAGGGTGATCTGCCCGATGTACTTGAGTACCCGGCTGCCGGAGAGTACTTGACTGACGTATATCACGAAGAACGATCCGGCCAGGCTGGTGAGCGCGAACCACCACAGCTCTCCGTATTTGGCGCTGACCAGGAGGACGATCGGCAAAGTGCTGTGGCCCAGGGCGTGGCTCAGCCCGGCGTCTTCGACCGACTGATTCAGATCGAAGGTGACCAGCGTGATCGCCAGGCACAGTGCGCCGAGCACGGCGCAGCGCAGCCTTCCCTGCCGGCTGACCAGCCAGCCGAGTCGCCGCATTAGTATCCCGAGCTGATAAAAGACCATCGCGCCAAACCCGGAGGTTATGAACCACCAGTGTCTCTTGGCCCCGAAGAGCTTGTGAATGGGATGCGCGTAGGAATCTATAAGGACGGCCAGCACGCCGAAACCCACAATGGAGACCACCAGGCGCTTGTTGTCTCGGAGCAGTGGGCGCAGGAAGAACTGCCACAGTTCGATGGTGAACAGGCAGAAAAGGAACCATGTCACGATATTCCAGCGGGTTTCGCCCAGGACAAACATGGGCAGCGTTTCCGTTGCACAGTAGCGGAGCAGGGCCAGCCAGCCGTGCTCGCCGATGTAGCCGAAGTCGGGCTGCAGGAATTCGGCTCTTATCCAGGCCAGCATGCAAACGATGTTGAAAGCCCAGGCCGGTACCAGGCGCGTGCGAATCTGACGTAGGAGGAACGCGCCGAATGAGATGTCACGCCCTTTATAGATAAAACCCAACAAGACAAAAAACACGGGAATATGAAAGGAATAAACCCACTTCATGTGATCGGCCGCGGCGGGCACGTTCCAGCGAATGAAATGCTCGACCAGATGGCCGTAAAAGACCAAGGTGATGCCGACGGCTTTGGCGACGTCCACCCAGTCGATGCGCGAAGTCGTGCTCGCCGGGGAGGGAATAGCGTTCATGAGCTCTTTCCGGATACCCAGCCTCCCCGGTCGCGCAGCGCGGCCGCCGGAAGCGTGCGTTGCATGGTGCCAGTTGGGCCGCGTCGGTGCAAGCCTCGGCGCGAGCAGCTTGTGGCAGTGCCGGGTTGCTGCCGGCCTGAGACGGGAATCGCGGAAGCGGTTCGGGGGGTGACTGGTGCGGGCCTGATCCGGACGTGGTCAGGCCGCGTGGGTGCGGCGGTCGCAACAGGCTTGAATGTGACGCGATCTGCCGGAAACGCCGATTTTATCGGGCGTCCAGTGAGCAGGCCCAACCCGCACGGTCAGCTCCGGCTGCTCGCCACGCGGTTGCCAGCGAGGATTCCGACCCTGCGGTCACTAGCCTCTCGCGTATAATGATGCAGTGCGAGTCGCAATCTGGTAGGGTGGGGGGTATTGGAGGCGTCCAACGGGGGTTGCGGAAGGCGCCGCGTGATCCCGCTGTCG
>JAUWXH010000440.1 GCA_030616465.1 Planctomycetota bacterium
GGACAGCCGCTGATGCACAGGGTCAGCAGGATGCCGAGCACGGCGGTCGCTAGCGGCATGGCCGCGCAGGCTGAAGTCCGCGGCTGTTCAGAGCGGGTCTTGTCTGGCTCTCTCAGTGATCGTCGAGGTGTTGGCACGTTCCACACATCCAACGAATCTGCTCTCCTGCGAAGCGGCGTATCATGGCTCGCCGGGCCATTTTCGCGGTGTGGGGCGAGGGGTCAAGCACCACCACTCCCGGCCGCAAGCCGACGGTCTTCTGCAACAACCCCGGCGAGTCCTCCTGGCCGAATGGGAACACGGTCGAATCCAACGGCGTGTGGCCGAAGAGCTGGTCTTCCGCCAGATCCCACGCCGTCCCGGTCGTGTCCATGATGTCGTCCGGGTCCAGAGTATGATACAGGCCCAACAGGTGTCCTAGCTCGTGACTGGCGACGTTGCCGACCATCTGCCCCATCTCCTCGGGCTCCAGGCGCATGACGTCGAAGCGGGCGAAGGTCTCGATGAAGATGACGGCGTTCTGCGTTTCGTCCTGGTTGTAGTTGTCAACATTATCGGCCAGCCCCAGCAGGCCGGGATCCGAGCTGCCGAAGTGGACGGTTGAATGCGGCCCGTCCGGGGGAGGGCCGTCGTCGGAGGAGAGGATCACGACGTCGTAGCTCGCATAGTCCTCTTGCATGGCCTGAACGATGGCCTGCTTGATCGTCTCGCTGCGGCCCTCGTAGCCCTCGCCCAGCATGACTCCATCGAACGCCGCGAAGGAGATCCCGCTGCGACTGTGGACCTCGACCTGGCTCCCCGGCCCGAAATTCAGCCAGACCGTCTGCTGCCGGACCGCCGGCACCGCATGGCCGCCGGTGCGCCTCACGGCATAGCGAAACGCCCCGCCGTCTCCACCATTGGGCGGCGTGACACCCAGGTACACGCGCGAGCTCGCGTCACGCATGACGTGTTCTAACGGGCTGCTCGCCGTCACCACGCGACGCATCAGCAGGCTGTGGTTGGCATCGAAGAGCACCACGACCATCGGGGCGGGGGGCGAGAAAATGTCGGCCCCGAAGACGGACCACAGGTCACCGGCAGCGCTGCTGCCCAGCTCGTACAGCTCGTAATTCCCCGAACCCTGGAGCGACCCGGTGACCGATAACTCCTCACTCGCGACGGCCGAGCCTTCCCCCTCGGGCCCAGAGTGGGATGGAACCTCGGGCGCATCGGCTGTCTCGGCCGCCACGCCGAGCACCGTTCCCAGGATGTCGCCGTCCGGCGGCACCAGTTCCGGGGCGCAGCCGACTAGAAACGCAAATGTGCAAGCGATCGACAGGACACAGATTGAAAGCCGCATGCCGTATCCCCCACGTGGAGCTCAGGCCATGCGGCGACGCAGTTAGCTGTGCGGGCGACGCGGACTGCGGGGTTCGGCCGTGTTCCCACGGCAGCCTTCCGGACGCGTTGGCGATCGGAATAACCCCCCGGAGCCGCGAGACCCGCCGACGACTCGGTTGAAGGCCACCGGAAGTATTGAATTCCGGCGGGGGAAACGCATGGGTATTTAGGCCCCCCGCGCCTGCCTCACGGGTGTGTCCGAAAAACGTGGCGCTGACGCTGCCAGGGCAGCGTTCAAACGCTCAGATTCGAGATCGCAAACGCGGCGATCGACCCCCGGCCCGGCCGCGGATGTCCGAAAATGCTGCGACCGGCCAATACGGTAGCCCACCCCTCCGCGACCCTCGGCACGCGGCGATACCCCCATTTTCCCCGACCCGCCTGACACCGCTGCCGCCCGCGCTTCCCCCCCCGAACACGCGACGGGACTGATGAGAAACCCGCTCCCGTCCGATCTATCTGCATGGGCGGGTTCGCGCCCGGCCGGGGATGGCGTATTCGTTCTGACAAGGCTGGTGTCATGGATGCTGAGAGAATCGTCAAGCTGACCCCTGAGGCCATTCAAGAGCTAATGGCGGCGCAGAACGTCAAGGCCGAATCCAAGCAGGCGGTCGAAAGGCGGCAAGAAGAACGCTGGCCTTTTCCCGGCACCGTGGAGGTGTGGTTGCCGGACGACTGCTACGGCGAGCGGCACGTGCTGGCCACCCTGCACAACCTCAGTTCCACGGGCCTGGCCATGCGCACCCGCCGCCCGATCCCCACCGACACGCGGATTTCGCTCGCCGTGCACGAGCCCGCGCTAAGCTGCTACGGCAACGCCATCGTCCGACACTGCACTCGCGCAACGGTCGGCTACCTGGTCGGCGTGGAGTTCTTCTACGAGGCGGAAGAATCCCCCGACGACGGCGATTGACGCCGATCCCTGACAGCCTCCGCCAAGCCACGATGGCACGCCGGTGGGAAACGGTGGGTTTAAGGCCCTTCAGGCTGCCGCAGCTGGCCGCTAGAATCCCCCGTCATGCGATCGAGCTTTGTCGAGCACCAGCTTCCGAACGGGCTACGCGTGGTGTGCGAGGTAATGCCGCACGTGCGCTCCGCGGCGGTGGGGTTCTGCGCGCGGACCGGCTCGCGACATGAGACGCCGCACGAGCACGGCGTCAGCCACTTCCTCGAGCACATGTGCTTCAAGGGCACCGCCAAACGCGGCTGGCAACAGATCAACGTCCGCTTCGACGAGCTCGGTAGCATCTACAACGCCTACACCGGCAAGGAGCGCACGGTGTACTACGGCTGGGTGCCGGCCGGGCGCCTCAACGAGCAGCTCGAACTGCTGGCGGACATGATGCGCCCGACCCTGCCGCCCGACGACTTTGAGACCGAGCGCAACGTCATCCTCGAAGAGATTGCCATGA
>JAUWXH010000204.1 GCA_030616465.1 Planctomycetota bacterium
GACGGGCGAGCCCACGTGTGCGACTTCGGGCTGGCGTGCAAGTTCGACTTCGCCTCGTACCAGGCCGGCTCGCAAACCCTCGGCGGCAGCCCGCTGTACATGGCTCCCGAGATGTTCGACGGCCACGTCTCGCCGCAGAGCGACGTCTACGCCCTGGGCGTCATGCTGTTCGAAGCGCTCGGCGGCCAGGCGCCGTTCTACGCCCAGACGCTGACCGACATGCAGGCCTGCCACGTGGGGGCCGCGATTCCGCTGCACGTGCTCGAACGGCGCAACGTCCCGGTGGAGTTGTGCGAGGTGGTCCGCCGCGCGCTGCACAAACAGCGGTTTCTGCGTTACAGGACGGCCGGACGGTTCTTGCAGGCGCTCGAGGCGATTGATGTCCCCGGCTGGCGTGAGGAGACCCAGCGCCTGCGTGCCGCGGAGATCGTCACGGCCCGTCCGGGCGGCACGCCGCAGGCAGCCCCCGACAAGCTCCCCGACCTGCCCGTACAAACCACGTTCGACCTGGTCGCCCGCCGGGCTCAGGAAAAACGCCGCTCCCGGGGAAAGTAGACCAGGTTACCCCTGGTCATCCTGAGGATTTGACTCGGCGTCCGAATGGCTCCCGCGAGGCGTGGGAGGAAGGGGGAGACGACAGTCACCAGGGCTAGTCATTAGTTGTTAGTCCTCGGGTGCCAGGCCTCGAAGGCTCGGCCGGGCCTACATGCTGCCAAAGACGTCCCAGGCAAATCCCAAGCGAGAATACTTTGTCACCGGGCAAGAGGCGGAAGAAATACTAGCGGCCTGCCCCGACGGTGAGTGGCGGTTGATCTTCGCCCTGAGTCGCTACGGTGGGCTCCGGTGCCCGTCCGAGATCCTGCGGCTGCGGTGGGTGGATGTGGATTGGGAGCGTGGCCGCATCATCGTTCACAGCCCCAAGACCGAGCATCATGCTGGTGGCCATTGTCGGCAGATTCCACTGTTCCCTGAGTTGTTGCCCTACCTACGGGACGCATTCGAGCAGGCCGAGCCCGGCACCGAGCATGTGATCGTTCGCTACCGAGACACCAACCAGAACTTGCGAACCCAACTCACCAAGATCATTAAGCGGGCCGGGTTGAAGCCGTGGCCCAAGCTCTTTCAGAACCTACGGAGCACCCGCGAAACTGAGCTGGCCGAACGCTGGCCGGTGCACGTCGTTTGTGCCCGGCTCGGTAACTCGCAGGCGGTGGCCGCCAGACACTATCTCCAGGTCACCGACGAGCATTTCCAACGGGCGGCGGGGGTGGTGCAGAATGCGGTGCAGCATCCAGCTGAAAGGTCGCGAACGGCGTTGAACCCCGTCAGCACGTCAACCGCTAACGGCTGTGGGAGCGAGACCTTGCAGGATAATGCGACTCCATGCACGTGCATGGAATCGCGGCGTATGGGCCCAGCAGGACTCGAACCTGCGACCAGCGGATTATGAGTCCGCCGCTCTAACCAACTGAGCTATGGGCCCGGCCCGGCCACTGGCCGCTGCAGAGAGGGCCCGTGGGCTTTCAGCTCCAATATCAGTCTACGCACTGCCGCCCGCGGGGTAAACACGAATCTGCCCGCGCCCGGGTAGCGGACACCGGGCCGCGAATAGCCAGCCGCGCCAGGCTCGCGCGCTCCGCGATCACATGGTCCCGGGCGTCCACGCCGGGCTAGCCGGACTGCTCCGCATCCGAAGCCTCTATTGGAGACGGCCCTTCCACCGCCCGGACTTTCTTGCGGCCCTTGCGGCGGTGGGC
This sequence comes from Planctomycetota bacterium, assembly GCA_030616465.1. Lineage (GTDB taxonomy): Bacteria > Planctomycetota > Phycisphaerae > UBA1845 > Fen-1342 > JAUWXH01. Next base: position 1,758 of record JAUWXH010000204.1, read on the forward strand.
AATCAACTCGGCCACGATGCTGATGCCAAGCTCCGGCACCGTGACCGCGTCGATGGGCAGGCCGATCGGGGCCTGGACGCGCTCGATCAGCTCGGGCTCGATGCCGCGCGCGATCAGGCTCTCGAAGACCACCTTGCACTTGCGCCGCGACCCGATCATCCCGACGTACTTGGCCGGCGAGCGGACGACCGCGTACAGGGCCTGCTCGTCGTGGCGGTGGCCGCGGGTAACGATGACGATGTAGGTTCCGTCATCGATCGGCTCGGCCGCCAGGCACGCGTCGATCGTCCCGACCACACGCTCGATGGGGGCCGGGAACCGCTCAAGGGAGAGCACATCCGGTCGGTCGTCGAACACCCGCACACGGAAATCCAGCCGCACAGCCTGCGCAGCCACCTCCCGGCCGACGTGCCCCGCCCCGGCGATCAGCAGTGTGGGGACGGCCCCGAAGTGAAGCCGGTATTCGACCAGCCCTTCGTCCGTCGCCACCCGAATCGGCAGGGTCGCAATGCGACAGCCGCGCAGCGCTTCGTAAGCCGCTGCCAGCGGCTCGGCATGCCGCCCGGCCGCCAGCGGCATCACCGCGACGTCAAGTCTGCCACCGCAGATCAGCCCGTCGTCCCAGCCGTAGTCGTGATCCAGCCGGAGAGCGAGCACGCGCGCCTGGCCCCGATTGAGCAGGTGCAGGGCCTGCCGCCGAACCTCGGCCTCCACACAGCCTCCGCCGAGCGTACCCTCGGCCCGCCCGTCGTGGTGTACGAGCATCAGGGCTCCGGGGACCTGCGGCGTGCTGCCGGTGGCTCCGACCACGGCGCACAGAGCGGCTGGACGCCCCTCGTTGAGCGCCGCAAGGGCGGATTCCAGCAGCTTGGCCGCGTGGTGCATGCACACATTGTAGCCCAAGGACGGCGGAAGGTTACCCGGGGTGTCCCCTCGCGGCTCTGGACGTGTATGATAGAATAGCATCAATGGCCGCTATCAGGGAAGTGACCCGAATGAGACTGCCAGGCTCGCATCTTTGCCGCGGCACGCGATCGCGCCGCACGCTCAAACTCGCCGTGGCGGCGTTCACACTGTTGGCGCTGCCGTCGGGGACCTGCGTGGACATGACGGCCCGGGTCGTGCTCAACTCGTTCTTCGACGGCGTGACGCCGGTGCTGGACGATCAGCTCGAGGGGTGCTTAACCGAGGCATGGAGTGCCGACCAGGCACCGTAGGCAAGTGGCGCAGCCGCGCTGCCGGGCCGCGCGCGTGGGCGGGCCTGCTCGTAGGGTGCCGGCCGGTGCCGTGAAGTTCGGCCGGACCGCTTGGATTGGGTCACCGGGTGGCTAGAATATGTGTGTCAGTAATGGTATTGGCGCACGGCTGTCATGGACGACGGTGACCTGTGGCCGCTTGGAGAAGGCCGGTGATTTCCACCCGACTCGCTGCGCCAGTGAGACCGTATCGCGGGGGAACCTGATCGTACACAGGGGAGCCGACAGCGGGTCAGTGCGTCCGCTGCCCGATTGACGAGGTGAACGTGTTTTGACGCATTCTGACGCTTTGCAGATTCTTAACGTTCTGGCATCCCGGCGTGCCGGGCGGCGCTGTGTCCTGTGGCTGCTCCCGCTGCTGGCCTGGCTGGGCGGCCCCGGCTGCTCCGTGCCCCAGCCCCGCGGGGAGGGGCAACTTGCGCGCATCGTCGAGCCGACCAGCAAGCGCGGCTACTGGCTGTATTTGCCCAAGGATTACGTGGAAGCCGACCAAGCCGGCCGCCGGGACCGCCGCTGGCCGTTGGTGGTCACTTTCCACGGCATGAAACCCTTTGACAACGCGCGCCCACAGGCTCGCGAGTGGCAGCAGGAGGCGGACCGCTACGGGTTCGTCGTGGTCGCCCCGGAGCTAAAGGCCCCGGATATGTTCGGCCAGTTCCCCGTGCGGACGATTAATCCCGCGTTCAAGTCCGACGAGGAGGCCACGCTTGCGATCCTCGACCATGTGTTCGCCAACACCGATGCCGATCCGAGCAACGTCCTGGCCACGAGCTGGTCCTCGGGCGGGTACACGGCACACTACATGCTGAATCGTCATCCCGACCGTTTCACGTGTCTGGCGGTGCGTCAATCCAACTTCTCGGCCAGCGTGCTCGATCCCGAGATGACCCAACGCTCGCGCTACCACGCGATCCTCATCATCTATACCCAGAACGACTTCTCCATCTGCAAGCGTGAGTCGGCAGAAGGCGTGAGGTGGTATGAAACTCACGGCTATGAGAACCAGTTCTGGGTTCTGATCAAAGACAAAGGCCACGAGCGTACGCCGGATCTGGCGGCGGAGTTCTTCGGCCGGGTGGCCGGGTTGCGGCCCAACCGGCCGCCGGAGGTGCTCGTCCAGCGTCAGGCCATCGACGGGAACGCCGAGGGTTTGGCCCTTCTGGCGGGCAGGGGTATGGCATTTCGGTCGGCACCGGTGGTCGCCGCGCGGCCGACGGTAGCGTCGACGCGGGTAACGGCTGGTCGGGACGCGGCCCCGACGCCGCCGCGGGACGCCATGCTCGTGCGCCCCCAGCCGGTCCCATCGACGGAGAGGGACGCTGCCGCCCGCGCGGCCCGCGCGACCCAGACGCAGCGGCGGGCAACCCACCGCTCCCCGGTGAGCATCCATGTCTCCTCCGCCATCGCCATCGAGCCCTTGCATGTCGGCTTCCGAGCGATCTGTCCCTCCGACTGGACCCGGACGGCGGACTTTCTGTGGACGCTGGACGGCGAGCCGGTTTGCAGCGGGGTGAACGGACATCTGACGCTCTCGGAGCCGAAGAAGTACACGTTGGGCCTGCTGGTGGTCACGGCCCAAGGCAAGGAATACCGCGCGTATCGCAAGATCCGCGTTCTGCCGCGGCTCAGCGCTGCCACTTATCCGAAGGCGAAAGCGAAGGACTAACCGCCGACCGGGCAGCGCGACGGCCCGACTTGACGTTTGCACTGCCGGCCTGGTTGTGACACACTTCTTGCAGTGATCGGCGACTCCCGGCAAGGCAAGCGCGGATACGCACGGATGGCTGAGTTTCACAAGAACGTCTGGGCACCTTGGCGAATCGAGTACATCGACGCTTTGCAGGAGGAGGCCCAGGGCTGCTTCTTCTGCCTTTACCGCGACAGCCCACAGGACGACCTGAAAAACCACGTACTCTGGCGGTCGGACACGTCGCTCGTGCTTCTAAACCTCTTCACCTACACAAACGGACACC
>JAUWXH010000379.1 GCA_030616465.1 Planctomycetota bacterium
CTAGGAGATTCGGCTCCACCGCGTGGGCGAGAGCGTCACGGCGGTCGAGAGCTGGAAGATCGTCCCGACCGCGCCGCTATCGGCCCTGGCCGCCGCGCTGCGTCAGGCGGGCCAACTGCGCGACGCCAACGATGAGCGACCGCCGGCCGTGTTGCTGATCAGCGATGGCGGCGAAAACGTGGCCGACCCAGAGGCGCTGCGTCAAGCCGCCCGGGACCTGGCCGCCGAGAAGAGTGCCCTGCTGGCAGTCGGCGTCGGGCCGTCGGCCGCCCACGTAGTGACCGTCGAGCTCGATCCGTTGACGGTCCCAACGCAACTCGGGTCGCACGATCGGCTGCGCGTCCCGGTCGCGGCGCGCACGCAAGGGTGCCGGGGACAGCCCCTCACCATTGAACTGCTCTGGGATGACGAGGCGGTCGCCTCACGTGTCGTGCACCCGGACGACCCGGGCCGGCGGGTGCGCACCGAATTCGACACCCAACCCCCCGGACCCGGCCTGCATCGTCTGACCGCGCGGCTGACGCTCCCGGAATCACTGGGCGGCAGTAGTTACGAGACGGCGACGATCGTGGACGTGCGTGAGGACCTGCTTCACGTGCTGCTGTTTGAAGGCCGACCGCGCACCGAATCGGCCTTTGTGGCGCGTGCCTGGCGCGGCGACCCGCGCGTAAAGGTCACCCAACACCTACTATTAGACGCGGAGCCGGACGCTGTGACGTTGACTGCGGCGGACTTGCCGGATTGGACGGACTACGACGTGGTCGCCTTCGGCGACGTGCGGCGCGGGCGGCTGGACCATCAGGTGTTGGAGCTTCTGGCGGACGCGGTACGCGAGCGTGGCGTCGGGCTGCTGCTGGCGGGCGGGCAGGCTTTCTTCAACGGAGGTGAGTACGCCAGGACTGCGGTTGCACAGGTCAGCCCGGTTCTCTTCTCCGGCGCTCGGCCCGCCCCGGACTACCAGCCGGTTTTCCTACCCACCGAGGCCGGGCTGCAACACCCGCTTCTGCGCGGGATCACCCCGGGCGAGCCGGACGGGGCGGCGCGCGACAACCGTGAGGAATGGGCGTTGCTGCCGCCTCTGCCCGGGTCGGCACGCCTGGGCCCGCCCAAGCCGCTGGCTACGGTTCTGGCGGCCGACCGGGACGAGCAGCCGTTGCTGGTAACGCACGAAGTTGGACGGGGGCGCTGCTTGGCCATCGCGTGCGAGAGTACGTGGCCTTGGGCGCTGGCCTCGGACGCCGGTTTCGAGCTGCACCGCCGCTTCTGGCGTCAACTCGTCGTGTGGCTTGCCAACCGCCGGCCGGCCGCCTGGGTCGTGACGGACCAGCCCTCGTATGCACAAGCAGCCATTCGCGCCGGGCAGCAAACCGTACAAATCAAGGCGGGCATCACCGGCCTGGCGGCGCTGACCGACCGGCCCAGGCCGGACACGCTGAAGGCCGAGCTGACGCTTCGTCGGCTTTTCGCATCGGCCTCGGCGCCGACGGCCGGTACGATCACCCCGGTCGAGCCGCAGAACGCAACTCCGCAAGTGAGTCAGACCGCGCCGAGCGATGCCACGCATACCTGGAACATCCCTCTCAATCGTCGCGGCGACCGGTGGACGGCAGAGCTTCCGCGGGAGGAAAACCCGGCGGATTGGCTGTCGGCGGGTGAGTATGAGCTGGAGTTCGTGGTGCGCGCTGGGAGTGACTTGCAGGTGGCGAAAGCCCGCTCCCGCCCCGCCGCCGGTGATTCAAGCGCGGCTGGGGGCGAAGAACACGCTCTGGTAGCCCGGACGCGGTTCGCAATCATCGCGCACGACCTCGAGCGACGCCCGCCGACCGCAAACCTGGCTCTGCTGCGGCAAGCGGCGGAGTTGACGGGGGCGTACGGGGGCGGCTACTGCGGCATTGACGAGCTGCCCAGCCTGCTGCAACGCTTGGCGGCCACGGACCGGCGGCGACGCGTCGAACGCCAGGTCCACTGCAACCCCGTCGCACAGCATCCCTGGCCGCTACTCGGAATCCTGGCGGCAGCGCTCGGGCTGGAGTGGGCACTGCGCAAGCGTGCCGCCCTGGCCTGACTGCGCCACCCGTTGACTGCCGCGCCCCACGGCCGAAGGTCGGGTCCACGGATCATTGTTCACCGACGGTGTGTCGGGGTATCCTTTACAGGTGCCGATGTAAAGAGCGGGTCGGCGCCACAGTACCATGGAAGGCGGGACTCAACATGGCGCAGTTTGAACGTATCAGGCCGAAGGGCTCCGGCGTCTGTCTGCTTGTGGCGTTGGGCTTTGGGTTTTGGGTGGGATGCGAGCGCAATGGCGACGAGCCACGGGAATCGGAGGCAGCCAGCAGGCCGTCGGGCGCGTCGTCGTCGTTCACGTTGCCGAGGTTATCGGACACCGTCCGAAGCGGACTGGCGACCTCCCTCGTTGCCAAGATCGACTCGGCATATCAGAACGCCGGCGGGGTGCCCGAAGATCCGGCCTGGTTGGGGGAACTGGCAGCGCTGTATCTCGTGCATGGGTTTGCCGACGAGGCGGCGCAATGCTTTGAGCGGGCAGCCGAGGTGAAGCCGGAAGAAATGCCCTGGTCCTATTGCGCCGGGCTGGCCTATGAGAAGGCGGGTCGGCCGGCAGAGGCGCGGGCCGCGTTCGAGCGTGCCCTGGCGTTCGGAAGAGACTACGAGCCGCTGTACGTTCACTTGGCCGATCTGGTGCTCGCGGACGATCCGGCTCGGGCCGCAACGCTCTATCAACGGGCACTCGCCTCCAAGCCGACAGACGCCTTGGCGCACTACGGCCTGGGTCGTGTCGCCGCGGCCCAGGGGCGTCAGGACGAAGCGCTGAAGCACTTTTACCAGACGGTCGGCCTGGCACCCGAGTATGCCGACGCGCACCGGGCCGCTGCTGAGATCCTCAACGCCACCGGGCGGCAGGCCGAGGCGCAAATGCACCTGCGTCGGGCCGAAGCGGGCGGCGAGGCCCCACTACTCGCCGATTCGGTGGCCTTGAAAGTGCGACGACGCGGGCTGGATCCGAGACTCCTCTGCAGCGAAGCCATGCATTTGGCGCGGCAGTCGCAGTTCGATCAAGCGGAGGAATTCATCACAAAGGCCCTCGAGCTAGGGGGCGCGGGGACCTTGCCGCGCCTGAGCCTCGGAGCGCTACGGGCCGTGCAGAAGCGTTACGGTGAGGCGGCCGCGGAGGATCAGGCGGTACTCGAGGTCGAGCCGGAGTCGCTCATCGCCAAGTCCTGC
>JAUWXH010000058.1 GCA_030616465.1 Planctomycetota bacterium
GACGGTAAAGTCAGCTATGATGTTAAACCCCGGGGGATAGTCGCAATGGTGGCTCCAGGCAAACACGCCCTCCGAGCCGTACCCGATCCAGAAATCCGGCATGTCATCCACGCCCTCGGCCCCAAAAACAATGCCCCACTCCGCGTAGGCGTCCCCAATGAATTCGCCCGGCGTCGTCGGGCTGCCGTCCGGCAGCGTCTCAAAGTCAATGAACACGCTCTGAGCCCTGGAGACCCCTGCCTGGGTGACAAGCAGACACACCGTGACCAGACAGGCCATCTTGAACGATTGCATCTCTTTCTCCTTCTCCCAAAGACTTGCGAGAACCTTAAAGGGACCCAGCACACGCAATCGGCACAGATTCCGGACCGTTTACGCGGCACGTTGCAGCCGATGCACCCGCGCGCACGCGCTGCCCTGTAAACATGGTACTGTACCGCGGCGCCAGGTGCAACGGGGGTGCGGGCTCCTTATGAGCACTCCGCCGCGTCGGTTCTTTGGCGTCCCGGGCGACGGTGGAGGCGACGGGGTGGGAGTTGCTCGCAGCGAAGCAAGCAGAAACGTAGCGGATGCAGTTCAGCACTGAGGGCGCGCAGGGGCGATCTTGGGTGGTCGCCCATTTGCGTGCCGGGGCGGCCTGGCAGACGTTGAGCGGACACGAAAACGGGCCGCCCCGGCAGCGCGGGGCGACCCGTAAGTAACCTTGCCTCTCATTCAGCTACGGCCGGCGCCTCGTTGCGACCAGAGCACCGAGAGCCAGCAGCGCAAGCGTGCCGGGCTCGGGGATGAACTGGAAGTTCGGACCAATGCACTCGCGGCTGGGTTTTTCGACTTATCGGACGCTTGAGGACCATCCTACACAAACCGGTGGCTCGACTGCCAGCGAGCAGCGGCGTTTGGCTCAGGGGGCAAAGCAGCCCCGGTCGGCAGTCTCCCCCGTCCGTCCGGGCCCCATCGCCCCGAGGCGGTACGCCGCCGGAGACGAGATAAGTGCTCCGCAGCCCCCCCCCAAGTCGGGTGGCGGTGTGGCTGGCATTTTAGCTACCGGCGATGCGACCGACGGGCATGGTACCGGAAACCGCTCCCCCCGCCCCCGCGTTTTCGCGGCGCACGCGTCGCAGGCCGCCGGCCGGCCATTGACCGCCCACGTTTTCTGGCGGAACTGGACTTTTCCAGATGCAGCTCAGCCCCGGAAACCGAAGACGTCGGCCGAACCGACCGGGAATCGGACGGCACGCGGCGCGCACAATCAGCGGCGAGAACCGCGTTGTCCGCCGGCCAGACCCCGGCCGACGGATTGGATGCCACGGCAGTTGAAGCCCGGGGGCCGAGCGTAAGGAAAGGCGGCGTCGGCCGAGACTCCCGGCCGCCGCCGCCATCGATGTCGTTACAGCTCCGCCACGCGGTTAGCTGTTGGAATCATTGGGGTCATTCAAAGGGGACCCCGGCCTCCAGGACCTCGATGCTGAACCAGGAATCCACGTGCAGACTTAACGGTAACGGTCCGTAAATGTGGACCTGGATCTTCAGCTCCCCGTCCTCCAACGACACGGGTATGTATCTGGCGATCACCATGAAGTCGGGCCCGCGCTCGAGGTGCTCAAGGAGCGTGATGAGCACCGGGAAATCGATGGCGTCCGCCCCGTCCGGGATGTCCGACTCGCTCACATCAAAGACGACCTGGTAGAACCCGGTGCCGAACCAGACCGAACTCAGGACGTTGTATCCGCTCTGAGTTGTCCCGTCCTCGCGAATCACAGCGCTGGCAACCACCTGAAACGGAGCCGGCTCCCCAGCCGGGCCCTGGCAGTCCAGGGCGTCAAAATTGCCGTCGCCGTTGATGTCCTCCCCCGGGTCTCCTATGCCGTCGCCGTTCAGATCCCAACACGACAGACCCGGCTCACCGGGCTCACCCGGCTCGCCATCGAGACCGTCGGCGCCCTGGCAGTCCAAGGCGTTGAAGTCCCCGTCGCCGTTGATGTCTTCTCCCGGATCGGCGACGCCGTTGCCGTTCAAGTCCCAGCACGACAATCCGTCCGCGCCGGGCTCACCCGGCGGTCCCTGCTCTCCCGGCACCCCGGGAGCACCTTGCTCGCCTTGCGCCCCGGGTTCCCCGGGAGCCGGCTGCCCGGCCTGATCGCCGTCGCCCGTGCCGCCATCGGCTGCGAGCTGGCTTGTGGCGGCGCCGGCGGCAAACCACAAACCGTCCAGCAGGCTGGACGCGAAAATGTCGTCGCAGTCAACATCTGCTCCCATGGTGAGCGTCAGCATGATGGCGACAGACCCAAGGATGAACACTGATCGCAATCTCATTTGATCTCCTCCGATCGCATTACAGGTCCGTAGAGACGAACGTCGCACTCACGGACCCAGAACTGAACTCGGCCCTCACCCCCGAGACCCAAGAACACAGTGAACTACAACTGTCTCGCCCATTATACCTCCCGAGCTACTCGGGCCGCAAGAACTCCTCAGAAGAATTCTTTTGATAACTTTCTGTGCCAGGGAGGTTTATCGGCCAACCGTGCCCCCGGGGAGGACCGGGCCCGGAGTGAGCGAGGTGACATTTTCTGGGACCACCTTGACAGGGTTCGATCGGATGTTCGAAGAACGGGTATCCGGGCTGGAATCGGGCGAGCTTCCCGGCGAGCGGTTACGTAGGGGATTCGTCGAGATTCGGGCCGTACTTCGCCCGGGCGTACCATCTGTACATCGGCGTACGCTTCACGAATTGAATGAAGCGGTAGCTGCGACCGGCCTTGATGCGCGCCAGGCGCGCCCGTGGGTCCTCCGCAGGGTTCGGCGCGTCCCAGCTCGCCCCAAAACGAAGACGCGCGGACGCCCGATACAGAGGGTTCCGCTTGAGCCTCTCGATCGCGCGCCAGAAGCGCGAACGCTCGATATAGTCGAGCTCGGCTCTGGCCAAAAGCCCCTGATAGAGCTCGTTGTCAACGGTGGAGGCCGCAGGCGGCAAGCCCCCGCCGCGGACACCGCTCTCGCGCAGGCGCCAGGCGTCCATGTGCGCCTGGAAGAACATCTCGTCTTTGGTGGCAATGGAGATCTCGAGCGTCGCGGCGAACAACGCCCGGTGGTGTTCGATGATTCTGCACACCATTGCCGCACGGCGTTCCTGGGCCCCGGTGAGCATCGACCCGCGCGCGTGCTTGCGATAGAAGAAGAGCAGCTCGGGGACACGCCGTCCGTGGTAGCCCAGTGCGAGCAGCGCGATCCAGAAATCCCAGTCCTCGAACCCGTGCTCCATGTCGGAGCCGTACCCCCCCACTTCGTCGAAGGCGGATCGCCGAATTAGCGCCGTCGCAACGCTGAGGTTCTCAACCAGCAGGCGGCGTGGGGCGTACTGGGGACATTCCCACGTGCCGGTGGCCGCGTCGAAAAAGGCCACGTGACCGTAGCAGTATCCCAGCGACGGGTCGCCCACGAGGCTGGGCAACAACCTTTCGACGAAGCGCGGATCGAGCCGGTCGTCGGCGTCCAGCGGGACGAAAAACGGAGCCCGTGTGGCGCGGACCCCGGCGTTCCGCGCCGCGGCCAGCCCCTGGTTCTCCTGGCGGATCACGCGAACGCCCTGCTGACGCACCTTCTCGAGTGTTCGAAGCGTCCGTTCCTCCGTCGAGCCATCATCCACCACCACGCACTCGACGTTCGGGTACGTCTGCGCCCGGACGCTCTCCAGCGCTTCGGGCAGGAACTTGCCATGGTTGTAGCAGGGCACGACCACCGCGACGCGCGACGGGCCGGACCCAACCGCGACGCGGCCAGCCGGCCGATAGGGATGCGTTTCCACGTACCCTCCGTAGAGCGCTTCCAACTCAGCCGCGATGACGTCGGGCCGGTAGCGATCGTGCATTCTCTGGTGTGCGGCCCGGCCCATCGCGCGCCGCTGCTCTGCCGGCATCCGGTAGAGCCGGATCATGGCCTCGGCCAGGCTCTCAACATTGGCGGCTTCGATGATCACGCCGCTCACGCCGTCCTCGATCATCTCGGCCATGCCGGAGTTGTCAGTCCCGATCACACATCGGCCGAGCGACATGGCCTCCAGGCAGGTGTTGGGGAAGTTCTCGAAGTGCGACGGAAACACGCAAAACCTGGCCGCCCGGTAGCGCTCCATGAGCTGCTCGCGCGGTATGCGGTCGAGCAGCACGAGCCGATCACGGTAGCGTGGGGGCACGGCCTCCCGGACGAGCTTGCGCATCGAAGGCCGCCGCGGGCTCTTGGGGACGTCGCGGCCGATCATCACGAGTCGGGCATCCGGGCAAGCTTCAAAGAAGGACGCCGCGGCCCGCGCGAGCGTCTCAACGCCTTTACGCTCCTCGAACCGGCCGACGTACAGCACTTCGTCGCCATCAGCCGGGCCGGCGTGGCCCTGCTCGGATAGAAAGGTCGGGTCGGCCGGGTATGGCAAGAGATCTACCGGCAGCGATTCGCCGAGCCGGGCGCGCATTTCCCTGGTGAGAGCGTGCGACGGCGACACGCGCTGGTCGGCCGCGCGAATCCCCTGATTCTCATACTCCTCCAACACGGCGTGACGGGTTTGGCCGGTGTTGTACTTGTAGAGCACGGACAGGGGCGTGTGCAGGCGCACGAGGCAAACCGGGCGCTCGGCAGCCGGCATCGTGGACAGAAAGGTAACCCCCTCGCCGCGATAGTCGCAGAACTCGATCAGATCGACGCGGCCGGCCCGCACGAGCTTTCGCAGCAACTGATCGACCGCGTCGGCTCGACTTTGCCAAGTGCGCAGTGTCGCGATGGGAGCCTCCTCGCCGCCGCGCGGCATGGGCAGGCGAATCACAGTGACGCCGTCTAGTCGCTCGCGTGACGGATAGGGTTCCGTGCTGACCGTGACGACCGAAACGTTGTGACCGCGCGCGGCAAGTATGGGGGCTATCGCGTGAACATACGTCCCGATGCCGCCGCCGAACTGGGGCGGGTATTCCCATGATACGAAAACGATTCGCATCAGCTCGGTGCGACCTGCGGCGTCTGCCATACGTTGCTCCTGGGCACCGCGCCCCGTTTGACTCACGACCGCTCGCGTCTGCGGGGACCTGCGAACCGCGCGGGCGACACGCGCGCCTCCGCAGCGTGTGCGCATAATAGCCGATATGACCGGTTGCGCGGTGGGCTAATCGGCCGGGGCGGACGCATCTCGAGTTTCATCGTGGTCGCGCCGGCTGCCGGGTGGCGGCGCACGTCTTTGGCTGACAAAGCCGGCGATGGAAGCCGGCAGCAAGGCAACCGCCGGGTACCAGAGCGTCCAGGCCGGCAACGCGTAACGCGCCTGTGGCAACAGCAGCGAAACGTGAAACAGCAGAAACGCGACGCTGCCGGCCAGGACAAAGGCGATGGCCCACTCCCGGCGAATGATCGCCAGCAGGATCGTCAGCAGCGTGAGGGCGAACAGCGGGATTTGTGGTATGCCCCGGATGCGATGCGCAGCCCACCAGTTCATGAGCCAGCGCAGAGGACCGCCCTCGCCGCTCTGGGCAAAATCGGCCATCAGCGCCGGTGAGGGATTGCCCTCATACTGGCGGTTCGAGCCGTCCCGGCCGAGCCGGGCGATGAACCAATTCAGTTGGTCGTGCCCGTACCGTCCGCCGCGGAGCTTGTAGTTGAGCTGCCAGGCGAGGGCTTCGGGCCAGACCCGAACGTAGCGATCGAAGTTGGCCGTCAGGCTGGCGCGATTCCACCTGCGGAACATGTCCGCGCGTGTGGTAAAAGCCTCGACGTCCTGCGCGAACGCCAGCAACTCGTACAGACTCGGGTTTTTGCCAGCGAAGCGCTCGTATTCCTTCCGGACGACTTCGTCCACGGGGTGGTTCCAGTCCAGCAAGCCGAATTTCGCCAGGCCGAGGAATTGGGTCGCCGCCAACCCGCTGGCTACGCGTGGAATGCCGCGCTGCGTATTGTAGTAGAGCCACGGCGCCAGGGGAGCCAGCAGCCCGAGCAGAAGTCCCGCAAGTCCCAGGGCGCGCGTCGGCCAGCGCCGGCAGCTCGCCAGCAGCCAGCCGATGCCGAAGAAGGGTACCAGGGTCTGCAAGGCCGGACGTGTCAGGCATCCCAGCGCCAACACGACGCCCAGCAGGACCGCCACGTAGAAACGAGGCACGTGCCAGCACAGGGCGATGCCGGCCGCGGCCACGGCCAGGAGCACTGCCAGCGGCTCACTCAGCACGTACGATTCGAAGGCGAACAGCCACGGGTCGAAGGTCGCCAGACAGCCGGAGATCAACGCGAGCCTGGGCCCGGCGAGCCGGCAGGCGATGAAAGTCAGCAGCACACACGTAAGACACCCGATGGCGTGTTGCGCCAACAGAACGCCCGTAGCCCCGAGGCCGAAGCAGTGAAACACCGCGGTCAGGAAGAACGGATAGCCGGGGGTCCGCAGGGCGGGTATCGCGAGCTGCTCGCCGCGGTAGAGCGTTTCCGCAGTCCGTATGTAATCGACGCCATCGTTGGTGATGACCAGCGGCAGGGCTGCCAGGCCCCATAGACGCGTGGCAACGGCAACCGCGAGCACGAGCAGGACAGCACGGCGTGTCGTCCACCCGGTCGGGCGATCACTAGATTCTCCTCCCGAAATCCGCGTGCGCACCATCCTGGCTGCCTTTGAGGCTCGCGACCGCGCTGGAACCGAACAAACCCGAGCTCCATGCCTCAGGCAGTCTACGTAGGCGCTCCAGGGGCCGCAAGATCGGCGGCATCTCTGCCAGACGGATCACTCCCACTCGAACCGCCAGATGTGCAGGGCGTCGCCGCGTGGGGTCCGCTCGACATGGACTTCCGCCGCGTGAGCAGCGACTTGCTCGTCGGCGCGGAGGCGTTCGAGTAGTTGGTCGTTGCCCGCGCGTTCCTCGCCCGGTCCGCTTTCGATAGCAAAATAGTCCGGACACGAACCCACCAGATGTGCGCGTAGCTCGGCAAAGCGCCGATCCACCGTCGGCTCGTTCTCCGGCCAGGGTTGCATGCGCATACCGGTGTAGAACGCGAGCCTGCGTTGGCTGCTTCCGCCAAGCAGGAGTCTGGATCCGACCTGCGGGTCATACTTGCACAGCCAGCGAGACGCTTCTCTGATAAACGCGTCCGCCCCGTTCGGCACGCGCAGCGAGTATATCACCAGCGGCAATATGCACAGTGCGGCGAAGACTCGCGCGATCCAACGGCGACGACGTGCGGATAGTTCGTTGAGGGCGTGCATCAAGAACATCGCCGCGAACGGAACCGCGAGCATGACGACCACCAGCGTGTGCCGCGGGGCTAGATACCCATGCCGTTCGAGCAGGATCACGGTGAGCGAGAAGTGCGTCACGCCACAGATTCCCAGGCCCAGCAGCGGGGGACGGCCGAAGCGGCGGCGCAGATGAACCAGCGGCGGCAGCGCCAACAGCGGTACGACCACACGCCCGGCGCGGAACGTCGTGTAAAGGGCCATCGGCACCAACCAGTACCAGTCCACGTCGCGGCGTAGCAAGGCTGCCTGCCGCCAGCCGGGCTCTGTCGCATCGAGCGGACGCGGAAGCCCGAGCGAGGCCTGAAAGCGATCCAGCGTCTCCTTATCGAGCTTCGGCGATAGCTTGCCGCTGATCGCGACATAGGGGGTGGCGCAGGCCAGGAAGCCGAGCGCCAGCAGGGCGGCGCGCCCGGCGAGGACGCGCAGGCGGTGCGTACGTACTTGTGCGAGCAGCACGAGAAAGGCCGCGAAGCATACCACCGCGCCTTCGGGACGCGTGAGAAAGGCCAGGCCGCTGAGCACCCCGCAGCCGAGCGCGGCTTTCCAGCCATTCAACCCGAGCAGCAAGATCACGCCGCCCAAGTACAGCGCCACGTGCAACTGCCCGGACATGACGTCGGCCGAAAGCCAGGTGTTCAGCGGGAGGACCGCCGCCAGGATCATGGCACACAGGCCGGCCGAGCGCGGGTTAAGGGGCAGCTCGAGTCGGCGTACCAGGCGGGCGGTGAGCAGCCCGGCCAGGACCACAACCGCCAGACCTGCCACCCACGTGACAATCTGTCCGCTGCGCTGCCACGCTAGCGGCGTGTCAGCGACGCCGAATGCTGTCAGCGTCCGCTGGACACCGAGGATGGTGAGCGGGAACAGGGGGTGTTGCTGGACTTCGTCGGACTTCAGCAACGCGGGGCCGTGTATTCCCAGGTCACGCGCGTACCAACAGTACAAGACGGCGTCGCGTGACAGACAGGGCATGGCCACCGCCAGCACGCCGCGCCACACGCCTGCCACCGCAAGAATGGCGGCGACGGCCAGGAGGTAGCGGCGGCGGGATGACGAGTCGGTCATCGACGCCGATCCCGCCGTGGCTGCCGGAGTGTCAACACCTGAATCCTGCACGACGACCAGCAAGCTTCCGTGCTCATACGCGTGGCAGATTAGCTGTGCG
>JAUWXH010000503.1 GCA_030616465.1 Planctomycetota bacterium
CCGCCGCCAGCATCTCGGCCACGCCGGGCTCCTGGATTGGCGTCTTGCCCTCGCTGAGGTCGCGGACCTTTGCTTCGATCGGATCAACCGCGAAGAGGCGATGCCCGTCGCGCAGTAAACAGGCCACACTCACGGTCCCAACATAACCCATCCCAAAAATGCTGATGTTCACTGTGTTCTCCGTTCACCTGGCCCGGTTTGCCGCACGGCCCTGCCGCGCTGAGCCCCGGTTTCCACCCTGCCCGCGGGGAGCACGCACGCCACTGCTCACCTCGGCGGCCGGCTATAAGTCTATAGACCATTTACTTTACTCTCGCTCGTGGCCGCTGCACAACCCAGGAACGTCCTGGGCGCCGAGCGCTGCAGTCGTGCCAACTCTATGATCCACCGTCGATCACCCCCGACGAGTTCCCAGCGCTCGCGCTCCGTCCCGGGTTCCGTTGCACGCACCACGAGCGGCTCTACGGGGCTGACCACCGTAACGATTCGTTGCGGCAGCGGGCACGCCCACGTCACCTCCAGCGTCGGGATCGGCAGCCGCTCTCCGTAGTAGGGCGCTGCGAACCCTTGCACGCGACCGGGCTCATCCCTGCCACGAACCACTTCGAAGCGCACCCGCTCCGCCGGACAACCCGCAACGGAGACGAAGACGTCTCCGGCCGGCGTCCGCAACCGAAGGCAGGATCTGCCGGCCTTGGCTTCATACGGCGCGTCCATCATGTGCCAGCGCAGAATCAGCTCGTGTCGTCCGCTGCCGAGCAGATCGTCCACGACGACCCAGATGTCACCCTTGAGGCTGATGACGGTCCGGCGGTGAAGCACGCGCCACGGTGCCCGGTCGTAGTCGCTGTGCTCGCCCTCGAACCAAATGGTGCCGTCGCCCTCCTGCGCGAAGTGGCGCTTCTGAGCGCGCGACCAGGGAAACGATAAGAAACGCGAAACGAGCTCTGCGGGATCAGTGCCGTCGATCGTGATGTTGTTGTGAGCGGCTGTGCACTTGAAGTAGTATTCTACATCCGGTCGCCCCGGTACGTAGTAGTGGTACGTTCCGCAGTCCTGCAACACGTTCTGCCCGCGCCACCACAGGTCGAGATGTAACTGATCGCGCTGGCCCTGCCGATCGTGATAGGTGTGACAGCGAATCATCGCCCAGCTTTGCTCGCGCCGCAGTGTGTAATAACCGCCCACCTCGAACGCGGTGGAGGCCGGCGGTTCCGGCGGAGCCACTTCCGCCACGAGGGCCTCGGACCCGAATAGCCACAGCAGATCTTCGTCCCACGGGCCTGTCGGGAACAGTCGTCGGCGCTGCGACAAATAGTGGACGGCCTGGACGACCGGCCGGAAGTCGGTAAAGTCACACTCGCTGAGTGGCAGAACGTACGCGCCATCGTTGTTGCCGTAGTTCGGCAGCCGGCCCGTGTCAGGCTCCATCATTTGATGCACGAAATCCGCGCAGCGCTGCAGCCGGTCGTACAGATCTCGCTCGAACGGCTTCCCAGACAGTTCGCCTAAGCGCAGCCCCAGCAACGAGGTATGCAGCATGACGCGATGGTAGTTCATCGAGTGTTGCAGATAGCTACCATCATCGTAGACTTGACGCCGCAGCTCCCGGCCCAACACGCGGCGGCCCAACGCGTGCCAGTCCGCCGACGCGCGAAACTCCGGGAACAGGTGGCTGATCAGCAGCAACCCGCACGCCTCCGACAGCGCGTGGTTGTTCTTCTGCGACAGAGCGTACTTGATGTGACGTTGCACCCGGTAGCCCGTGGCCCAGGCCAACCGGGCGAATTGGACCCAGCGCTCGGGCGTTGTCGCCGGATCGCACGCCAGGCTCCAGAAGCCCAGCGCGATAGCGATGAATCGCACCGAGCTCTCTTGGCCGCACTTCCACTGGAACCCGAGAAACGGCGGACAGGCCGTCATCCAGGAATCCACCCAACGCCAGAAGAGCTGGCCCCAATCGCCCTGCAGGCCATGCGCGCGGGCCCGGGCCAAGTCGATGGCCCAGGCGGCTCGGGACGGCTCCCACAGCGTCCGCGGGTCCCCCTGCTCGGGAAGATAGTCCGGAATCCGGCACCACGTGGCCTCGCTAGCGCTGCGCCGGCCGTCAAACGGGTTCGCGTACCAGTCAATCGCGGTCGGCGAAGGCTTACGGAAGAAATACACGCAGCGGTCTTTGG
>JAUWXH010000082.1 GCA_030616465.1 Planctomycetota bacterium
CCGGCAGCGTCCACAGCAGCGAGATGCCGCAGCGCCGCCCCGTGCGGATCGCCCACGTGGCCAGCGGCCAGTACAACGCCAGGTAGAACGCCAACGCTGCGTACCCCAGCCCGGTGACGGGCATCAGCCACCTGAGGTTGATCAGGAAGAAGATCCACCCGGCTGCAAAGCCGCCCCAATAGACCAGCCACGCCCGCTCGATCCGGCACACCGTCACCCCCCACGGCACCAGACATACGAACGCCAGCGGCCACAGCTCGTACGGCGGGAAGATCAACGACAGGCAGGCCACGCTCAGCGCGTTGAGCAGCAGGCACAGGGCGGCGTCACGCCCCAGACCGACACGCACCTGCCGCGGCGCGGCGTACATCCGGCCGTATCTCACGTCCTTGCGCGGGTCGGCTTTTTTCATCGCGGCTCGTCGGTCGGGCCGAAAAGGGCCGCCGCGCTACGCCACGCGACCGTTGCTGCCTGTGCCACGGAACCCATGCCGGCGATTGTGCGAGCGGCGCTGCGTAGCGTCAAGCGGGGCAAAGCGGCAGCGCTGTGGTCATCCACTGATTAGCCGGTTAAATGGTCAAATGGTCAAATGGTTAAATGGTCAGATGGAAGCCGGGTGCGAACAGGCGGTCCGTAGGCCTTCCGCTACGTGGTCACTGACGTCTTGCTGGTCCGTGACCGGCCGATCATTCGCACCAGACATGGAGCACGGCAATGAGCCAGCGACTAAAGCAGTTTCGTGAGCACCGGGAAAAGATGAACGAGCGCATCCTGGCGGAGGGCAGCCTGCCAATCAACCGCTTCTTCACCCTGGATGCCAAGGCCTACGAGGACGGGGCCCTCGACGCGCGGACTAAGGAGATCGCCGGCTTGGCCGCCTCGACCGTCCTGCGCTGCGACGACTGCATCGCCTACCACCTGATCCGCTGCAAAGAGCTGGGCGTGACCCGCGCCCAAGCGTTCGAAGCCCTCAGCGTGGCGCTGATCGTGGGCGGCTCGATCGTCATCCCGCACCTGCGACGAGCCGTCGAGCTGCTGGACGAGCTCGACGCCCAGAGCGCGTAGCCACCGCGTCGCTCGGAGCGGGGGGAAGCGCCCGGTGTCGGCTGCCCCATGGTTGGGTGGCCCACGTCTTCAGGCCGGATTGCCCATCGTCACCCTGAACGCAGCGAAGGGTCTCTCGTCGGACGCGGGGGACTCCCCGCAGTCTGTGACGAGGTTCTTCGGTCGCTTCGCTCCCTCAGAATGACGCCGTGTTCCCTGCACGCCCGTCCTACAGCCTAGCGCGGCGGGGTTATCCGCCCGGTTCGCCTGACGCCGGTGCCTGGCGGGCCAGGATCATCAGCGGCATGCGCGGCGGGTTACGCCGGGCGGCGTGCCACGCTTTCCATGCCGATCGCATGGCGTCTTCATCTTCCCAGCCGAACGCTTTCCACCATTCCGCCGTATGGCCGCCGCCGAGAGCCGCTAGCAGGCCCGCGATCGGCTGGCTCGCCTGCGCCGGCCCTGAGCGCGGCCGAGGCGTCTGCTCCGGTTCCCTGGGCACCGCGTCACCCTTCATACGCCGGCCCATCTGGTGAAGCAGCCAGCTCGTCAGCGCGTCGGCCTGGGCATAGAACTGCAGTTGCTTTTCATCCGGCAGCCGTTCTGTCGCGAGCAGGGCGTCGGGGTCGGGCGCGACCGGCCCGAGTAGACGACGGAACAACAGCCGCCGGGCCGGCGGTTCCGCCTGGAGCGACAGCCCTTCGACGATCACCAGCGGCAGCTCGGCACCGCGGTACGCGTCGGTGAGCAGCAGGTGCGTGAGCTCATTTGGCAGCGTACTGCTCAGCAGCAGCGGATCACCCTGGAGCAGGTCCATTCTCCGCAGCAGCACGCGCCCACCCTGCACCCGCGTTCGGCTGAGCGCGCGCGTCTTGCCCCGCGTGCCGGCGGCTTGTTGCAGCTCCACGGCGCGCGCATGAACGCGCAGCTCGCAGCGCGGCTGCCAGGTCGGCCCCGCAGAGACACCCAGCCAACTGCAAATGCCCGCGAAGTGAAACTCCGCCGCCTCCGCGACACGCTCCGCGATGAGGTCGTTGCGGGCATAGACGTCGAAGTGCGCGGTCCGGCGCTGCTTCCACACGTCGGGTAGGGCCATCAGCCAGGCCCCGCCCCGGCGTCGGGTGCGCGTCGCCGCGTACATCGCTCGCAGACGGTCGCTCGTCGCCTGCCGTAGACGCTCGCCCGCCGCGCGCCGCTGATCCGCCGGCGGAAGCTCCCAGGCCTCGCCCAGCGCCTGCGCGTAGCTTCGGCCGGCTTCCAGCACCCGTCCGGCCTTCTCCGCCAACAGACCGACGATAATCCGTTCGACGACCGGCTCATCGCTACGGCTCAGCACGTTGGTCGCCCGGGCGAGCAATCGAGCGGCGGCTTCCGGGTCGATCGGTTTGGAGAAATCGCCCTGGGCCAACGCCAGTCCGAGCGACAGCGCCCACCGCGATCGGATGTCCGCCGCCGCCGCGCGGTCCGCGGCCAGTACGTGCTCGTACAGCGCGAACGCCTCGTTGAAGTTCTGCACCAGGTAGTGGTCGTCGGCGGCACCCAGCCACGCGGCCCGTTCGCTGCTTGCCAGCGCCGCCCCCAAATCCGGCCGCAGCGAGCTGATTTCCTTGATGCGCTCGAGCGCGGCATCGAAGAGCTCGAGCCGCAGCAAGCGCTGCACCTCGCCTGCCCGCTGCCCGGCCTGCTCGCGCGCGCCGACGATTTCCCGACGCAGCTCGACCGCCTTGGCGTGTACCGGCTCGACCGCCAGGACTGCCTCAAGTGCCGTCAGGCAATCGTCAAACCGCCGTTCGGCCAGCCACTCCCGTGCCAACGCGAGGTGGAGGCCCACGTATTCATGGCGCACGGCGGCGTTCTGCGGGGTGGCTCGCAGGGCTTCCTGTGCCCGGCGGACGGCCTGGTCAATGGACCCGCTCCGCAACAGTCCCGTCAGTTCCGCGCGCAGCGCCGGGTCGGCGGGCGGGGGCTGTTGCTGGGCAAAAGCGCCGCCGGCGGACACCACCAGGCAAACGCCCAGCAGCAGCTTGAGCGACTGACACGCCACGGTACAATAACGCTTCTTGAATGATCGACCTGGTTTCATTGTGATGGTATTGCTCCTGCCGGGGGGCGGACCGGCCCGCCGGCGACTGGATCATCCTGTGCCCATTATAAGGGGAGAAGATCATGCTGCTCTGGGCGTTGCGAGCGTTGTTCATCCTTTTGATGGGGGTGGTGGCCTTCTCGGCGGCGGCCGAGGACGTGGGTACGGCAACCAAGCTGCCGCTGTACCTCATTGCGGCCATCTGCGTCGCCTGTGTTCTGGTCGGTATCGATCTGCTCATCACCCGTAAGTCGCTGGCCGCCCTGTCCGGCGCGTTTCTCGGACTGGTGGTCGGCATGATCGTCGCTTACGGACTGGGGCTGATCCTCGATCACATGGTCTTCCGCATCTTCCTCCAGACGTCACCCGCGACGGCCGACCCGGCCACGCTGCGCCTGATCGGTGTGGTCAAGCTGATGATCGGCATCGTCTGCTGCTATCTGGCGATCAGCTTCATCCTCCAAACCAAGGACGATGTCCGCTTCGTCATCCCCTACGTTGAGTTCACCAAGCAGACCCGCGGCGCTCGCCCGCTCGTCCTCGATACTTCCGTAATTATCGACGGCCGCGTGGCCGACATCTGCGATACCCGCATCATCGATTCACCGCTGATCATCCCGCGCTTCGTCTTGCAGGAGCTCCAGGCCATCGCCGACAGTTCCGACAAGCTTAAGCGCAACCGCGGCCGACGCGGCCTGGATATGCTCAACAAGCTCCAGACCAACGACCAAATCGACATCAGGATTTCCGACACCCGCCTGCCCAGTGTTGAAGAGGCCGGCACCGTCGATCAGAAGCTGGTCGCGTTGGCCAAGAAGCTCGACGGCCGCGTCGTGACCAACGACTACAACCTCAACAAGATTGCCCAGTTGCGCGGCGTGGACGCCATCAACATCAATGACCTGACCAACGCCCTCAAGCCCGTCGTGCTTCCCGGCGAACCGCTCACCGTGCGGGTCATCAAGCCCGGCGAGGAGGCTGGGCAGGGTATCGGCTACCTTGAGGACGGCACCATGGTGGTGGCCGAGAACTCCCGCGACAAGATCAACGAAGATGTCAACCTCATCGTCACCAGCGTGCTGCAAACCTCCGCCGGCCGCATGATCTTCGGTCGCCCGGAAGGCACGCCAAGCCCCCACCTGCGCCGCGGTCGGCGCGATTGATGGCGACGCGACGGCCCGAGCCCGCTCGTTGCAAGTGAATCGTCCTGCGAACGACGGACTATGGGACGCGGCCGGCGTGCTTGGACCTGCTTCGCCTGGCGTTAACCGTGTTCGTTGAGCCGCTGGCTCATCTTCGCTTCCGGGTCCCGATGTCCCTGAAAAGGCGTTCACCAGACGAGTCGTCCGCGAAGTCGCTGCCGTTGTCCCACCCGCTCGAACGACGCCGATATCCACGCCGTCGCCCGCAACGCGTGCGATTATCGCGCCTAGAGACAGTCTGGGCGCGCCCCGCTGAGCGTGTGCGTCTGTCCGTGTCTCGTCGGCGCGTGTCGGTCGCCACCTCGCCGATCCAGCTCGTCGGCTGTGTGGCGATCCCCTTCGGCAGCGCTGCCCGGGGATCGAATTTCACTTCGCCGCCTGAGCGTGCGAATAATGTAGTAGGGGAGGGAGCGGCCGGCGGGAAAACGCCACAGGTGGCCTCATGGTCTCGCGAATCAGTCCAGGGCATCCGCTCCGAAAGCTGTTCAGCGGCTTGGTCGAGCAGGTGTTCATGGCCGACATGGGCATCTGCGACCTGCAGCTCACCGAGTATCTTGGCGAGATGCTGTTGGACTTCGTCCACGTGGACCGCATCTATTGCATGCGGAACGTCAGCGGCGAGGCCATCCGCGAAATCTCACGCCTCGAGGCCGAAGCCTACCTCGGCCCCAGCACGGATTGCTCCGCCCGATCACGCTTGATTAACCGCTACATCGGGGATTTCACCCTGTTCTGGGCGGGAATTTATCCGGAGAGCCTGCGCCCACCGCGCGTGGGCGTCGATCGCCTTCACGTCTACCTGATCCAGGGTAAGCGCTCGTACGGGATCGCCAGCGAGCTCAGCAGGGCGGAATCGGACCCGCCGGCGACGCTGCTACGCTGCTTGAGCGACGAGTTTGAGTACTGCGTGCACGGGCTGCACCTGGTGCGGGATAGCTGGGAGCGTCTGAGCCGCCAGCAGGAGGGCAATTGAGGAGCGTGTCCCCTCCCGCGATCAGTTATCGGACGTAAAGACCCCGCCTGGCGCCCAAGTCAGCACATTCTTGCATAGCGGCAAAGCAAATGGCATCGGGCCGACAAGCGTTCGATGCCCTGTTTGGCAACCGCTCGGCCGGCCGGTTTCTGGACGAAGCCGCGCCCCGGGGGACGCTACGACCAGCTTGACCTGCAAATCTCCAGCGGCGCCCCGCGCATCCCAGTGTGGCCATGGGAGGCGCTACGCGATTCTGCGGCGGGCCTCCTTGCCCAAACCTGTCAGATCGAGCGTCACCTCAACAAAGTCGTCGCCCCGCAGCCACTCGATGAAAGACTGCCGCGCGTCCGCCACGCACCGGCGGTGGACGTATTTTTCAAATGATGACTGTTGACCACATTGGCGGAGAAGTTTAGCGTGTTTTGCGGAATTCGCGCTGAGCGCACACCTCGCAGGGTGGACGGCGCTGGCAATGCACTTCTTGTCAGGATTCGAAGTGGGCGGGTAGGCGCTGCGCAGCCGGATCTTGGCAGGTCATGAGAAGGAGACGACACCATGCGACTATGCCAGAGCATCATCATCGTTGTCGCGTTGCTTGCAGGGGCGCGTGCCGCGGCACAGGAGGCGCCGGACCGTTCGGCGAAGCTGTTGGAGCTTGCAGAGGCCAGATTCCCCGGCAAACTCACCGAAGCCGATCGCAAACTCTTCCGCGCAACAGCCAACGGGCAGATCGCGATCTACGGCGACGGCAAGCTGCCTCCCGACAAGCCGGAAGCGAATCGCATACTCCAGGCCGACCGTATCCGCTGGCTGTGCACCGATCCGGAGGCGGCCGGGGAGGTGTTGCTCCATGTGGGCGTGTGGGTTCAGGGGGCGCGCATCGAAGGGCGCCTTGAGCTAGGCAATGCCAGACTAAAGTTTCTGCTGTTCCTAGAGCAATGCTCGATCGAGAAAGGGATCGCGCTCTACAACGCGCACGTTTTTGTGTTGTTCCTCAATGGAACGCACAGTGGCCCGATCAGCGCGCACGGGGTCGTGGTGGAACACGACTTATTCATGAGGAGTGGATTCAAAGCCGACGGCGAGGTGCGTCTGGTCGGCGCGAAGATCGGCGCGAGCCTTGATTGCGACGGCGGCCATTTCAGCAACTCAGACGGCTACGCCCTCAACGCCAACAGGATACAGGTCGATG
Organism: Planctomycetota bacterium; assembly: GCA_030616465.1. GTDB lineage: Bacteria > Planctomycetota > Phycisphaerae > UBA1845 > Fen-1342 > JAUWXH01. The sequence goes on from JAUWXH010000082.1 coordinate 6,495, forward strand.
GCAGCCTATTCCTGAGAAGCGGTTTCGAGGCCAGCGGTGAGGTGAACCTGTGCCGTGCGACGATCGGCAGGAACCTTGATTGCGACGGCGGCCATTTCAGCAACCCAGACGGCTACGCCCTCAGTGCCGACGGGATCGAAGTGAAAGGCAGCGTCTTCTTGAGAGAATGTTTCGAAGCCACCGGCGAGGTTTATTTGGTTGGTGCGAAGATCGGCGGGAACCTTGAGTGCAACAACGGCCATCTCAGCAATCCAGACGGCAACGCCCTCAGCGCCGACAGGATCGACGTGAAAGGTGACGTCTTGCTGATAAAGGGCTTCGAAGCCACCGGTGAGGTGAACCTGCGCCGTGCGAAGATCGGCGGGGACCTTGCTTGCGTCGGCGGCCATTTCAGCAACCCAGACGGCTACGCCCTCAATGCCGCCGGGATAGAGCTCGATGGCTACGGATTCCTGCGAAGCGGTTTCCAGGCCAGCGGTGAGGTGAACCTGCTCGGTGCGAGAGTTGCGGGAAACCTTGAATGTAACGGCGGCCATTTCAGCAACCCAGACGGCCACGCCCTCAACGCCGACGCGATCAACGTGAAGGGCAGCGTCTTCCTGCGTAATGGTTTCCAGGCCGAAGGAGCCGTCGCCTTCATTGCTGCGGAAGTTGGACAGTTTCTTCAGTGGTCCGGCGTGGACGAACCGAACAAGTGCACGCTCTTGGACCTGGAGTCGGCCAAGATTGGCACACTGTGGGACGAAGAGGAAAGCTGGCCCAAAAAGCTCGCCCTGGACGGCCTGGTGTACGACCGGCTGTACCGCGACGCGCCGATGGACGCCGACACGCGCGTCGAGCAGTGGATCCGCCGGGCCGATCGCGAGGAATTCCTCCCGCAGCCGTACGAGCAACTGGCGAAGGTGCTCAGCGAGATGGGCCACGATGAGCAGGCCCGCAAGGTACTCATCGCCAAGGAAAACGACCCCGCGCGCCTGGAGGCCATGACGCGGCGTCAGCGCGTATGGCACGCCACCCTCGGGTTGACGATCGGGTACGGCTATCGCCCGTGGCGGGCCGCGTGGTGGATGCTGGGGTTCTGGGTGCTGGGTTCCGCCCTTTTCGGCTGCGCAGCGCG
>JAUWXH010000054.1 GCA_030616465.1 Planctomycetota bacterium
GCCGGGTCGATGGCCACGTCGGTCGGCAAGCGGAACTGACCCGGCCCGTCGCCTGGCGAGCCGAACTCGCCGACCTGCTCGCCGGACGGACTGAAGATCAGCACGCGGTTGTAGTGCGTATCGGCGGCAAACAGCCTTCCGTCGGGAGCGATTCCGAGGCCGGTCGGCTTGCCGGCCTCAGTCTCCGGCATCCGCCAGGAGAGCAACGATTCCCCGTCCTGCGTCAAGCACTGGATGCGGCCGGCCTTATCGACGACGTAGAACCGGCCGTCCGGCGCCGCGACCGCCGCCCGCGGATAGTTGAACTCCCCCGGCCCCACCCCGGTCCGCCCGAAAACCAGGATGGGCGCAGCCCCGCCGCTCGTCGCACCGCCATCGCAGCTACCGAGGATGATCGCGGCGGCGGCGAGCAAGGCCCTCACGACGCAGACCCTCCTCAGGGGGGGACAGCCGGCTGGGTCATGGGGGTGAATTCTTCCTTGGCTTGCTCAATCGCGTCGAGCAGCGCCTCGAGCGAGATGTCACCCTCCCCACGCGCGAGAACACGCCCCTCGGGGTCAACGATCACGAACGCGGGCGTTTGGCGAATCCCCCATCTGTCAGCCAACGGGCGGTCCCAGTCAAAGCTGAGCGCCACGGAAATCAGGTTCGCCACGGCTTCGCGCACGACCGGCTGCTTGAGCACGCTTTCCTCAAACTCCGTGCACTCGACGGCGTACCAGTTGCGGAAGTACACGAAGGTGAGCTTGTTCTCAGCGCGACTTTTGGCGTAAACCGGATCGAAGACGTAGCCCTGCCAGCGGATACCGGGTGAGCAACCCAGCGTCCCCAGCCCGATGAGTCCCACGAGCACAACGGCCACCGATGCCAACACCCGCCGGAGCCCCGGCGTGTCAGCCGCGACCGCCTTCACCCGCCCAGCAGGCCCGCAACGACGAACGAGCCGGGCCCACGCCGGGCGGCCGCCAATCCGAAACGTGTGGCAGTGCAACGGCTTACTTCTCCTTCTTCTTGTACTTCACGGTGCAGCCGTACGGCTCGGTCACCGGCGAGGGGACTTCCTTGCCCGCCAGCACGGCATCCAACGCCTCCTCGACATAGTTGCGGTACTCCGCTTTCTTCCGCCGACCGCTCGGCTTCTGGTTGTCGTGGGCGCCCACGCAGACCAGCTTGCCCTTGTTGATGATGAACATGTGCGGCGTGGTCTTGGCCCCATACCGGCGGCCGACCTTCCCGTCGCTGTCCATCAGAATCGGGTAGGGTAACTCCTTCTCCTTGGCGTACTTGGCGTTCTTCTCCGCCGTCTGGTAGTGGGTGCTGTCGATCGCCAGCCAGACCACGCCCTGCTCGGCGTATTTCTCGGCGGCGGCCTTGAGGGCGGGAAGGGCCTTGCGGCTCCAGGGGCAATCCTGGTTGATCCACTCGAGAACGACGATCTTGTCTTTGTAGTCGGAGAGTCTGTAGACCTTCCCCGCGCAGCTCTTGAGCTCGAAGTCGGGAGCCGGCTGGCCGATCTTCACTCCCTCTTCGGGTTTGGCCGGCTTTTTCTCCGCTTCCTGAGCGAAGCTCGCCCCGGCAAACACCAGCCAGGCGGCCGCGATAGCGGATAAGATCCGTCCGGTTTGCATGACGACACACTCCTGTGCACAATCACCGGTGGCTCGCAACGGCCCGGGATTGTAGCCACTCGTCCAGGCCCCGCCAAGGCGTCCGGCAGCCGCGGCACAGGCCGCCCCACAGGCACCCGGCCGTTGCCCGAAGCGGCTTCTCGATCGTCAGATGCAAGGGATTGAGCAGGTACAACCCGCCGAACTGCGAAAGGTGCTCGCCTACGCGCTGGCCGCGCCGGGCCAGCCGAGCCTGGCCACGCCCGCCCAGGTAGAAGCCTACGTGCAGTACCTGGCGGCCTGCCCGGTCGAGTGGGAGGCCCTCCAGCTTCGCCGCACCGACCGCGTGACCGGCCTGGTATTCGTGCTGGTGCTGCCGGGCTCGGCGGCCATGCTCATGCTGCCCACGCCGGGCGACCACGGCATCGACCCGGCTGACCAGGCCCGCGTCCAAGCGGCCGCGCTCGACCGGCTGGGCCGACGCCGCCTCCGCTACGCCCAGACCCTCGTGGAACCCGAAGCGGCGACGAAACGCGCGGCGGTGCTGGAAGCCGGTTTCCGCCGCCTGACCACGCTGCTGTATCTGGAGCGGGGTGTCGCATACCCGCCGGCCGACCCCCCCGGCCCGCACGAGGCCGAATGGGTCCCGTTCGACCAGGACACGTACGACGACTTCGCGGCAACGCTGCTGGCGACGTACGAGGACAGCCTCGATTGTCCGGAGCTGACCGGGCTGCGACCCGTGGACGACGTGATCGCCGCGCACCAGGCGACGGGCGTGGCCGGCTCGAAGCTGTGGGAGCTCGCTCGGCGCGAGGGACAAAACGCCGGCTGCATCCTGCTTTCCACGCTGGTGCGCGGCTCGACCGTCGAGATCGTGTATATGGGCGTGGTTCCGGCGTTCCGTCGGCGGGGGGTGGGGACGCTGTTGCTACAACGGGCGCTGCAGCGGGCTCGCCAGTTGGCGGCCGCCCGCATGCTTGTCGTGGTTGACCAGCGCAACACGCCGGCCAAACGCCTGTATGAGCGTTTCGGCTTTGCCAGCGTGGCGGCGCGCGACGCTTATCTCTATTCCTGGCCGGACCGCGACGGCGCGCGTTGAACCTCGTTCGCCCGGGCCGCCGTTTTACACCATTTGCGCACACCCTGTGGACAACCGGTGAAGAGGAAACTTTTTTTTCGGCCTCAACGCTTGGCACACCGACAGTTGCGCGTTTGTCAATTGTTTTCTGAGCAGAACGTTCTTGCAGAACGAGCACGCCGGTGTTATCATCCGGATGCTCGTGGGTAAGGAACGGTCAATCCGGCGTTCCCCTGAACAATAAAACAACTCGTGCTGCACCTCAGCCGTTCAGCGTTAGAGGTGGTGCGTGGACGCGGCGGTGGCGGAGAGCGTTTGTCGAATCCGGGAACGGGTCGCCGATCGCATCGGGCTAAACCGATTCCGCACCTGGTTTGGAGAGGCGACACAATTCGAGCTTGCGGACAACCGGCTCGACGTGATGGTGGAAAACGCCTTCGCCGGACGCTGGATCGCCACGAACTATATGTCCGACCTGATCGAGGCCGCCCGCGAGGTCACCGGCAGCGAGCTGCGCGTGGACATCCGGGTTGCTTCGCCGAACGGGCGGCCTGAGCAGGAGAACCCGAGGCCGGCGGCCCGGCCCGGTTCGCACACGACCCCCCAACCACGCCGACCACGCACGAACCACCGCCGCACGCCCACCCTCCGCGGCGAGCTGGAGTCCTTCGTCGTCGGTCCGCCGAACCGACTGGCCCACGCCGCCGTGTGCAGCATCGTCAGCTCGCTTGAGCAGGCCGTCAAACCGCTGGTGATGCACGGGGGCTGCGGGCTGGGCAAGACCCACCTGCTACAGGGGATTTGTAACGGGGTGCGTCGGGCGCATCCGGCGGTGGAATGGCGTTACATCTCCGGCGAGGAGTTCACCAACGAGTACATCTATGCCCTGAAGGCCGGGCGGATCGACCACTTTCGGGCGCGGTTCCGCAAGGTGGACCTGCTTGTGATCGACGACATCCACTTCCTGGCCAACAAGAAGGCCACGCAAGAGGAGTTCCTGCATACGTTTAACGCGATCGACGCCTGCGGGAAGGTGGTCGTCTTGTCCTCGGACCGCCATCCGCGCAGCATCGCCACCCTCTCCGAGCCGCTGATCAACCGCCTGGTCGCCGGAATGGTCGTGCGGATCGACCCGCCGGACCTGGCCACGCGGCGGGAGATCCTCCGGCGTCGGGCGTTGGAAATGCGGCAACGGGTTCCCGACGACGTGCTGGATATGGTAGCGCAGCACGTGACCCGCAACGTGCGCGAGCTCGAAGGGGCACTCTACAAGCTGGTGGCCCTGGCCTCGCTGGCCCGGGAGCCGATCACGCCGGACATCGCCCGGCGGGCGCTCGATGACTACATCAACCAGCGGCGGCCGCCCGACGCCGCCGCGATCGAACGGGTCGTCGCGGCCCAGTTCGGCGTGACCCGCGAACAGATCCGCTCCAAGAGCCGCGACCGCACGGTCAGCCTGGCCCGGGCGATCACCATGTACCTCGTGCGCAAGCACACCCGGCTGAGCTTCCCCGAAATAGGGCGGGCCTTGGGGAACAAGAACCATTCCACCGTGCTGATGGCCACCCAGCGTATGGAGCACATCCTGCAGCGTAACGGGAGCGTCTTCTGGAAATCGCTCTCCGGCAAACACGAAGACCCGCTCCACGCCGTCCTGAGCAATCTCGAGCGACAGCTCGGCCGCCGAGACACTCCGTCATCCTGAGGGAGCAAGGCACACTGTCATTCTGAGGGAGCGCAGCACACTGTCATTCTGAGGGAGCGCAGCGACCGAAGAATCTCGCCACACCGCGCGCAGCCTTCCCCCGATCCAACAGGAGCACTCGAAGGTCGGATCCTCGGACCGACACTTCTTCTACGGACAGACGTTGCCCCAGTTGCCCAGCAGTACGCCGAGGTCGGCGTGGTTGGTGAGCCCGTCGCAGTTCAGGTCGCCCTCGTCGGAGCTGTGCCACGCCGTCAGCAGGATGCCCAGGTCCGAGTGGCCCACCACGCGGTCGCAATCGAGGTCGCCGGGGCAGGGCTGCGGCCCGGCGCCGCCAAACTCGTAGGCGCCCATGTCCACGATGGGTGGACAACCGCAGCCGGTGTCCCCGGTCTCCGGATCGTCGAAGAAGCGCCCCTCGCCGTCGAGATCGAGCGGCGTAATCTCGTCCGTGTCACCGTCGTCGTCGAGATCGGCGAAGTCCGCCGGCACGCCCATGTTGCAACCGGCGTCGATGCATGGTGATCCGCCCGCTAGGTGGAAATCGTCGTTATCCGGATCAACGAACAGCGGATCGGCGTCGATATTGCCCCACCCTGGCCAGCCGCCCTGAACGTCACTATAGGTGATCGTGACGGTTGACCCGTTTTCGTTCCGCACCTCGTCGTCGCCATTCCAGAGAATGCAGTTCCCCAGCTCAACCTGCGCGCGCGACCAGTCCGCTCCGAAACCCAGCGTCCGGCCGGCGGCCGCCGAGTTCGCGCTGATCGTGCAGTTCGTGACCCTCACGTCGATAAACTCCGCGGTGGCCAGGGCACCGCCGTACGCGTCTGCCGCGTTGGCGGTGATGAGGCAATTGCTGATCTGTGCAAGGCCGCCCCACGTACAAAAGAGCCCACCGCCGGAGGCCTGCTCGCCGGTGGCGACGTTTCCGCTGATCGTGCAGTTGGAGATCCACGAATTGATTCCCAAGCACATGACGCCGCCGCCGCCGGCCAACTCGTGGCTGGCCACGTTGTCGCTGACCGTGCAGTTGGTCATCCAGAGAGTGGCGTTTTGCCAGCACAAGACGCCGCCGCCGGCGGCCGCGTAGCCGTCGGCCAGGTTGCCCGTGATCGTGGAGTTGGAAATCCGCACGTCGGTCCAGTAATAGCCGCAGACCCCGCCCCCGTCCGGGGCCGTGTTGCCGGCGATCGTGCAATTGTCGATCGTCAGCGTACCCGGGCGCTCGCAAAAGATACCGCCGCCGATGGCATACTGGCCGGCGGCCACGTTGTCTGTAATCGTGCAATCGGCGATCGTCGGGCTGGTGGCGAAGCCGCGAACGCCGCCACCCCCGCGTTGCGGGTGCGTCGCGGTGTTCCCCGTAATCGTGCAACTGGTGATCGTCGGGGCACCGTCGTAGCAGTAGATCCCGCCGCCGCTGGCGGCCACGTTTCCGACGATGACACAGTTACTGATTATAGGACTGGTTGCTGCGCAGACCACCGCGCCACCGGCATCGGTGCCCACATTGCCATTCGTGATCGTGAAGCCGTCTACCAGCGCGTCGGCGGTCTCGTCGTTGTGAAAGTAGAAACCGCGGCCGTCGTTTTCACAGTCGATGATGCAGTTGTCGGGACCGTTCTCGCTGCGGACGGTGATGGCCTTGCCACCGAAGTCGAGGTTCTTGTTCCCCGGGCCGGTGTAGACGCCGTCGCAGACGACCACCTCGTCGCCGTCAGACGCGGCGTCGATGCCCGCCTGGATGGTGAGGTAATCCCCGCTGCCATCCCAGCAAACCGTGATCGTGTCAGCACTTACCACCGCCGGCAGGCCGAGCACGAGGCTCAAAGCGGCCGCCGGTACAAACTTGGAGATTGGAAAACGTATGCACATAAGACGTTCCTCCAGTGCTCGCCACACCCGGACGTCTCGCAGGCACGGGTGTCCGAACGAGATGGGACACCCTATTTATGATACATCCCCCGGCAAGGCCCCAAGTGTCCCGATCTCCGGCCCGAAGCGTTGGCGGGGTGGTGCGAGAAGGGATTCTCGCACCAGCGGGCTCTGCCCCCAACCTACCAGCTCAAAGCCGATGTCTCGCTGAGGCCCGCTCTCAGGACCAGCGCCACGCCCGGGCGGCCTTGATGATCGCTTTGACGTTCTCGGTGGGCGAAAACGAATCGATCTCGCAGCCGGGCATGACACAGGCCGTGGTATGCGGCGTCGTTGCCTCAATGAACTCGGTGACCATGTTGCGTATCTGCTCCGGCGTGCCGTGACAGGCGAGCTGCGTCGTCGGGGAGTTCATCGCGCACTGCTTGCCCTTCAGCAGCCGGGCCACACGCTCGAACCACTCCGGCCACGACGGCTCCTGCCCGTAGTAGGGCATGTCGTATTGGATGGCCTTGACGCCGTCCCAGCTCGAAAGCATCTCCAGCGCTTGCCACAGATTGTGCCCGCAGATATGCCAGAAAACGTACGGGAAGATCTGCTTGACCTTCTCGATGAAGATGCGGTCCACGTCGCCGAACTTCTCCAGATGCTGCGGACCCCACGTCCGCGCGCCGCCCCAGGCGCAGCAGAACCTAGCCCCATTCTTGGCGGCGAATTCGGCATAGAAGTCCAGCGCCGCCAACCGTTCCTGGAGGCAAAGGTCCAGATAGTGCCTGACGCGCTCCTCCGGCTCGGTTACCATCCAACGCAGGAACCGCTGCACCTCCACGATGGTCTCGGCGTAGTTGGTCGGCGTGCCGATCCCGATGATGATCGGCACCTGCCGGTCCATCTTCTCTTGAAACTCCAATAATTGGAGCATGTGCGGCGTGTAGTGCAGAACCGCGCGTGAGCCGTCTAGATACTTCTCGTACGCACGCTGCTCGTACAGCGCGATCGCCTCGTCGAGCGTCGTGGCGATCGGCTTGAACAGCAGATAGTCCTTTTCGCCGCGGTGGATGAAGTGTTCCGGCCGGCGCTCGGGTGGAATGAAGGGCTCGAGCTGGTGGCCGATGTCTACATACATCCAGATCGCGTCGGTGCGCAGATCGGCCCAGGTCTTCAGGCAGGCATCTGTGGTCTTGTCAACGTCGTTGTAGACTTCCTGGTGCGAGTACCCTGCGTATGTGATTTGCCAATAGTCCAATTCCGGCGCGACCGGGACCAGGTCGGTCCGCTCGAGGTCGAACGCGGCCGCCAGCCGCTCCCAGTGCGTCATCTCGCCGATCGGGTCGAGCTTGTTTTTCAGCCGCTGGACCCAGCGGTCAACTACTTTGGGCATAAGGTCAGCTCTCCGGCGCGCTTACCGTCACGGTGACCTCGAACGTGTCGGCCGGATCCACCTCCTGGCCTTCCCCGGGCCGGCGGTATTCGAGCCGCAGCGTGGTCGTGCCGGCGGCGCGCGCCACAAACTCCCACCGCTCGCTACCAGGGGCGCCCGGGAGGGCAATTGCCGGCGGCAGGTACGTGTCCGCGGTGTTCTCCAACACCGAGGTGTCCAACTGGGTCAGCTCCCACTGATAGCCCGTCGAGCCGTTGGACGCCAGCGTTACGACGATCAGCGTCGAGACGGAAGCCGTTACCGTACTCCCGTTGGCGCTCTCGTCGAGGTAGATGTTCGCCAGCGGCGTCAGACACCCTCCGACTGACACCGCCAGAACCGTCATACACAAGCAGACAAACCGTCCCATGTTCATTCGAGTACCTCCAGGCGTATGTCTGACGACGGAGCGGTTACGCTCGGTCGCTATCCAGCCGCCAGCAGCCGCTTGATCTTCTCGACACCCTTCCACGCGTCGTCACTGGCGTCGTCGGCGCCCATTCGGCGGGCGGCGTCCGCGTCGACCGCCGGCCCGCCGCAAATGATCCTCACCTGATCACGTAGACCGGCCTTCTCGATCACCGCGACTGTCTCCTGCGTGTGCATGAACGTGGAGGTCATGTACGTGCCAAGCCCGACGATCTGCGGCCGATGCGTCCGAATCGCCTCCACGAACACCTCGTCGTCCAGGTTCACTCCCAGGTCGACGACCCGCAGCCCACTCGCCTCGAACACCGGGATCGCCACCAGCTTGCCCACCGTATGGATGTCGCCGTGAATCGACCCGATCACCATCGTGCCGAGTGTGTGCTCCCCG
>JAUWXH010000018.1 GCA_030616465.1 Planctomycetota bacterium
AGATTCTTCGGTCGCTTCGCTTCCTCAGAATGACAGGCAGCGGCGGCACGTAACGGGCAGGTAGGACCCGCAGGCCCGACCCAGTGGCTAATCCACCTCATTCTCCCGGCGGCAATATCCCAACAGCCGCGGCACCCGAAAGGCTCCCGCCCTGCCACGAGGGCTGATGATGGCAGCGGCGAGCAAGCACCTGCCACGAAGGAGAACACAGATGCTACGAACGAACCGCACAACCGCCACGACACTGCTGATCGCGTGCGTCACGATCGCGATCGGGACGACGGGCAGCCTCCGGGCCGACCCGCCCTCGTTCTTCGCCACCCAGGTCGTCGAATACGTCCCGGGTACCGGGATCGGCAACGACTGGATCAGCGGGGACCCCTACGACGACCCCAACACGGCGCTGGGGCGGCCCACCGTGGACACCACCGGCGACGACTGGTTCATCCCGCTGGACGAGCCGGTCCCGGTGGTGCCGGTGTACCCGGCGTTCCGGGCGTTCGAGATCGTGACGGTCGGCTATGACGGCTACCTGACGCTCAAGTTCGATCATCCAGTCGAAAACGATCCGCAGAACCCCTACGGGCTGGACTTCATCATCTTCGGTAACGCCTCTATGTCGCCCGGCGAGGGGCAGTTCTGGACCAACCGCAATCCCAACGATGTGACTATTGGCTCCGCCGACGTCGCGCGTGAACCGGGCCTCGTCTCGGTTAGCCAGGACGGCGTCGAGTGGTACACGTACGCCGACGGCCCGTATGCCGACGACTTTGCGCCGACGCTCGGCCGCCTGTACGACCCGGAAAACCCCGACGAGTCGCTCGGCGAGTGGAACGAGTGGTGGAGCACGCCGACCGACCCCACCCTCCCGCTCGACCCGGCCCTCACCGCCGAGACCTTCGTCGGCAAGACCATCGCGGAGGTCGCCGTGCTCTATAACGGCTCAGCCGGCGGGACGGGGTTCGACATTGGCGTGTTGGGCCTGGAATGGATTCAGTATGTGCGGATCGACAACACCGGCGACGGCACGCCGGAGATTGACGCCGTCGCCGACGTGTCCCCTGTGTGCCTTTCGTCCGCGCCACCGGAGGGCTTGGAACCGGTCGCCGTGGCCCCTATCGTTCCTTGAGCGAAGGGAACCGCGATGGGTGCGCCAACGGCCTGCAACCCCACCGACGAGCCGCAGATAGCGAGACTCTACCGGCGCGCAGACACCGGTTTCACGCTGGTGGAGCTGTTGGTGGTGATCGCGATTATCGCGTTGCTGGCAGCCATCCTGTTGCCGGCTGTCGCTCAGGGTAGGAAGCAGGCCAAGCGTGCGCTGTGCCTGAGCAATCTTCACCAGTTGGCCGTGGCCGCGCACAGTTATACGAATGGGCACCGGGGCTACTTCCCGATCGCGTATTTCACCGAGCGCAAGCCCGGCCTGCTGATCTCCTACGCGTGGGACTTCACCACCATCAAGGACTGGGATTCCGGCCGCACCCGGGTCGAGCCGGGGCTGTTGTGGCGGGGCGTCACAATACCCAAGGTCCACCAGTGCCCCTCGTTTAACGGCGGGCACAGCTGGCTGGAGGACCCCTACACCGGGTACAACTACAACACCAGCTACATCGGCCACGGGCAGTACGAAGCCATCCCCGCCCCGGCCAGAATAACCGCCGTCCGCTGTCCGAACCGCTGTGCGCTCTTCGGAGACGGGGAGTATGCCGCGGGCGCCAACAAGTTCATGCGCGCCCCGTGGCGCAACCCCGGCGACGAGCAATTCACCGGGCGGTACGCCGGCACCCAGGGATACCGCCACCTCGAGCGGACCAACGTGGCCTTCTGCGACGGCCATGCCGAGACCCGCTGGCAACGCTATACCGACACTTACCCGTCGGACCAGGAGAACATCGCCCCCGGGACCGGGTTTCTCTCGCCCGACAACAGCCTGTACGACCTGGAGTGAGGCTCCGCTTGCGGCCGCGCGGCTGGCCGCGTCAAGCCCGCCCGCCAACGGTGCCGATTGATTTGGCAGACTGGGCGGCCTATGCTAAGTAGCTTGTTTGTCTTGCCGCGTAGGGCGGAGGTGCTCTTGTGCCGACGATCAGCCCCGAGCTGCTGGAGATCCTGGTCTGCCCGGTCAGCGACTGCCGGGCCAAGCTGGAGCAACACGGTGATCGCCTCGTCTGTACGCGGTGTGGGCTGAGGTACCCCATTGAACAGGCCTGGCCGGTGCTGATCCCCGAGCTGGCCGAGCCGCCGCAGGATCGCGAAGCCTAGCCAGCGACGACCCCGATGTTCGCCGTCATCAGCGATATCCACTCCAACCTCGAGGCGCTGCAAACCGTGCTGGCCGACATCGAGCAGCGCGGCGTGAAGGAGATCGTCTGCCTGGGCGACGTGATCGGCTACGGCCCCAATCCCCGCGAATGTCTGGATCTGGTGCAGGAACGTTGTCGGGTGTGCCTGATGGGCAACCACGACCACGCGGTGCTCTACGAACCGTGCAACTTCAACACCATCGCCGAACGGGCCTGCTACTGGACGCGCCAACTGCTCGAAAGCGAGAAGGACCAGAAGGCCCGCAACCGCCGCTGGGAGTTCCTCGGCACCCTGCCGGTACGCAGCAAAGAGGACAACGTGCTCCACGTGCACGCCTCGCCGCGCCGACCGATCAACGAGTACATCTTCCCCGAGGACGTCTTCACCAACCCGCAAAAGGTGCTGGCGAACTTCGAGCGGCTTGACGCGCACTTGTGCTTTGTGGGGCACACGCACCAGCCCGGGGTGTTCCTGGACGATCCCTACTTCGACCCGCCCCACGAGCTGCCCGACTCGCCCTTCTATGAGATCGACGAGGAGCGGGCGATCGTCAACGTCGGCAGCGTCGGCCAGCCCCGCGACAAGGACCCGCGCGCCGGCTACGTCGTCGTCCATGAGCACAACCCCGACGGGACCAAGGGCGAGGGCAGTCTGGTGAAGGCGGCCCGGGGATGCAAAGTCGATCAGGTCGAGTTCGTCCGTCTCGAATACGACATCGACGCCACCGTGCAGAAGATCCTCGCCATACCCGAGCTCGACGACATGCTCGCGCATCGGCTGTACGAGGGAAGATAGGGTTTGAGGGTCCAAGGGCTGCGTGGCACGGCCGTCTCGGCCGTGAGAGCGCAGAAACTGAACCGAACGTGCGTGATGGTTATATGGGACGCGCCAGCCGCGCCGCGTAGCCGCCGTCACGCCAGTCCGACAGGCGGGGGCCCCATGTCGGCAGCCATGTCTGTTGCGAATCCAGCTCCCACCCCGGGTTCTCGCTGAGGAACGCGGTCACAACCTGCTCGTTCTCTTCCGGCTCGATGCTGCATGTGCTGTAGACGATCCGGCCGCCGGTCCGTACGCGGGCGGCAGCGTGTCGCAGCAACGCCCCTTGCAACTCGACCAGCGAAGCGAGCTTGCGACGGGTCAGTCCCAGCCGGGCTTCCGGCCGACGCGCGATCACGCCGCTGTTCGAGCAGGGCACATCGACCAAGGCCGCGTCGAACTCGCCGGCCAGGTCGCTCTCCGACGCGTCGGACGTGCGGATCAGGTGCGTGCGGATACAGGTCAACCTGAGGCGGGCGGCGTTCTCGCGCACCCGCAGGATCCGGTCCAGCGAGGCGTCGCAAGCAATCACCTCACCGCGGTCGCTCATCTGCTGGGCCAGCACGATGGACTTGCCGCCGGGCGCCGCACACAGATCCAGCACGCGCTCACCCGGACGCGGCTCCAAAAGGCTCGCCGCCGCGTGCGCGGTCATATCCTGGATGTAGGCTCGCCCCTCGCGAAACAGCGGCAGGGCGAGGGCGTTCACGGTTGGCGGCAAAAACGCGGCGTCCGGGGTGCATTCTGCGGCCTCGCCGCAGCTCGCCCGAACCTGCTCCTGAAACACCCCGGAGTTGATCCGCAAGGCCTGGCGTTGCAGGATCGTCACCGGCAGCGCCCGGCAGGCCCAGGCCAGCGCCTCGGCCCGCTCGGGCCCGAAGCGCTCCACCAGGTTGCGGTAGCGTCGCGGCCGTTCGCCGGTGGCAGCCGCCAGGTGCTCAACATGGTCGCTCGCCGGGTCGGCCGCGGGCAGGACGTCCGACTCGAACGCGCAAGCCTGGTCCCAGCTTACGCGCACCTGCCGCGGGTTGAGCCGCTCCCACGGAACACCGCGCGCCTCGATCGCCTGGGTCAGCCTTCGCAGCAGCGCGTTCACCATCCCGGGCGAACGATGGCCGACGTGCCGCCGCGCCAGCTCGACCGCCTGATTCCCCGCAGCAAACACCGGGATACGGTCCATCCAGATGACTTGATAGGCCGCCGTGCAGAGGATGGTCCGCAGGGCCGGCCGCACACGCTGCGGGTCGTAGCGCGCCACGGTGCTGAGGACCCGATCGATCGTCAGCGCGTGCCGCACGGCCCCGAGCCCGATCTGCGTCGCCAAGGCGGCTTCGCGCCCGCTCAGCCGCCGCTGGTCGCGCAGGGCGCGCAGCCGCTCGCCGACGAACCCGCGCCCGCTGAAGACATCCCGTACGGCGAGGAAGGCCGCCTCGCGACCGTCGATCGGCCCAGGCCCGACGCGTTGCTCCTCCCTCATGACGACCCCAGCGGGAGCAATTGGTCCGGGGGCTGCACGTGCCGCCCGTTGGCGAAGGCCTCAAAAGACATCAGCTTGCCGCCCTCGGGTTTAACTTCCAACAAGCGGATGCGGCCGACGCCGGCCTGAACCGTGCCGTCGGGATGGAACGCACCGGGCGGGAAGTCGGCGGTCGGCCCGCCGTCGCGTTCTGCGGTCTCTGCGCGGGCGAGCTGCAACCGCTCGCGCTTGCCGGTGTGTGACGAGAACAGGCAGGTTGCCGCCGGCCACGACCACAGCCCGTGAATGCGTCGCACGATGCTGAACGCCGGCTGCGACCAGTTCACCACCCCGTCCGCCCGCGACAGCTTGGGCGCCCGTGTCGCCTGCGATGCGTCCTGCATCCGCGGCTTGGCCTCGCCACGCTCGATCAGCGCGAGCGTTTCCACGATCAGCTCCGCACCTAGCCGGGCGAGCCGATCGTGCAATTCCTCGGCCGTCTCGGTCGCGCCGATCGGCGTTTCGCGCTGGGCCCAAATCGGTCCCGTGTCCCAGCGTTCGTCGAGCTGAAAAACCGTTACGCCGGTGGTTTCCTCGCCGTTGATGATCGCCCATTGGTACGGGGCCGCGCCGCGATACTTCGGCAGCAGCGAGCCGTGGATGTTGACGCAGCCGCGCGGCAACGCGTCCAGGACCGCCCGGCCGATCTTCTGCCCGAAGGCCGCCACCACGCCGATTTCCGCATCCCCAAAGGCCCGGCGCACATCCTCCGCGTTCACGTCCTCGACCTGAAGGTGGCGCAGACCGAGCCCATCGGCAGCCGCGTGTACCGGCGTGGGCAGGATCTTACGACCGCGACCGACCGGCCGGTCCGGCTGACTGATCACGGCCACGACTCCGTGCCTGGCCCGCACCAACGCCTGCAACGCCGACACGGCAAAGTCCCCGGTCCCGAGGAACACGACCCGCATCGAGAACGCCCTCTCTTGCAGCTCCGCCGCCACTCGACGCCTGCACCGTCTCCACAACTCGAATTGACCATGCTACCCCCCGCCCGGCCTGATTTCGAGCGCCGCGCGTGGACGGGACTGCGAACAGGTGAACGTCAGGAAAGTGGGCAGGCCCAGTTGTCATCCCGACCGCGTCCGCCAGCGGCGGACACGCGGAGGGATCTGGCCCGAACGCACGATTGGGCAAGATTCCTCGGCGCGGAGTTTACCCTGAGCAACGTCGAAGGGCTTCTCGGAATGACAAGTTACCCACGCAAGTGCCGCTCACCCCTCCCACCGTTGCCGTAGACGCTCACCCTGGCTGGCTCGCAATTTCGAGCGGCCCGCGCATAAAAGCCGCCGGACGCCCGCTGGGAGCGCCCGGCGGCCGTGGTTACGCCAGATCCTAATCTCAGGCGGAGACGCGCGCCTGGTAGCCTGCTTCCATTTCCTTCAGCGTCTTGCGTGTCGCGATGCGGTCGCTGGGGCCCATGCGGTCGAGAATGAGGATGCCGTTGAGGTGGTCGATCTCGTGCTGCCAGACGCGGCACAGCAGGTCTTCGCCTTCCAGCTCGATCGGGTTGCCCTTCAGATCCTGCGCGGTGATGCGACAGCGGGCGGGCCGCCGTACTTGCACGTGGATGTTCGGCAGCGACAGGCAACCCTCTTCGGTCTCCTTGCTGCCCTGCGGGTCATGGATGACCGGGTTGACGAAGACCATCTCGTCCTTTTCTTCGCCGGTGAGGTTCAGTGCAAACATGCGTAGCGGGACGCCGACCTGCGCGGCGGCCAGGCCGACACCTTTGTCGGCGCGTCTCAGCGTGGCCATTTTGGCCGCCAGCGCCGCCAGCTTGTCGTCGAACTCGGTCACTTCTTGGCACACTTCGCGTAGGCGCGGATCGGGGTAGTGAATGATCGACAGCCTGTCCAAGTCGTAATCCACAGGCTTACCCCTAGTGTTCTTCGCGAAAACCCGGCCCGCCGGTGAGCACCCGCTAAATAATTATATCAGAATTTCTGGCCTAGCAGAAACGCCCGGGCCACCCGCTGCGACATTTGCGGATTGCTGAAGATCAGCGGCATCAGCAGCGACAGATCGGTGTTGGGCATACGCAGGTAATCGGCCAGCTCCGACTGCCACGCCGTGTGGAATGAGGTCAACTCATCTTGCAGAAGCGGGGCCTTCAGGGCGCGGGCGGCGGTCTCGGCCGCGATCCACCCCGATTTCATCGCCGGGTAGACCCCTTCGTTGCTGAACGCCGCCACGAACCCACCTGCGTCGCCGATCAGCAGGCAGCGTTTGCCGACGTGCGAATCCATATCCAGGGCGGCCCCGGCGGGGCTGACGCGCGTTACCGGACTGGCGAGCGCTTGGGGCGGCAGGAACCCGCCGGCCGCCGCGGCCTGACTGAACGCCCGAAAGTGCTCTTCGGCAATCCGCCCCGGTTCAGGGGTCAGCATGGAGAGGCGCTGCCGGCGGCCCGCGCGCACCAGCGTGGCCAACTGCCCGACCCGGCGGGGGCCGATCACCACCTTGAGCCCGCGCTGGGCCTTGGGACCCTCGAATTCAACAGACACACACCGGGCCAGGTGCCCCTGGGTGCCGGCCGCGGCGATGTTGGCCAACTGGGCGGTCGGCGAGTCGATCCCGTCGGCGATCAGCACCACCTTGCCGTTGACCACCCGCCCGTCCGACAGCCGCGCCGCCGCCTGATCTTCACCGAGCCTGAGTTCCTGGACTTCGACGCCGAGCAACGCCTCGGCCTTCTTGCGCAGGGCAACCCGTAACAGCGCGTGATCGAACACCGCCCGGTCAACCAACCACCCCCGCAACTGGGGGTCTTTGACGTCCACGCTGCGTTTCAGGTCCCACGAGTGCAGCCGCAACCCCTTGAACTCGACCGCCTTGGCGGCCCGGGCCTTGAGCCCGCAGGCGGCACAGAGCTCGATTCCGGCCGGGCTGATCCAGGCGGCACAGGGGCGCGGGCGCGGATACTGCTCGCGATCGATCAGCAACGCGCTCAGGTGCAGTTGTCGCGCTCGACAGGCGGCCGCGCTGCCGGCCGGCCCCGCGCCGACGATCAACAGGTCATGGGTCTCGCGAAGCGCTCGGGCCACGCCGCCCCCTTTATTTCATCTTCTCCCACAGAAACTGCTCGGCTCGCTCGAAGCGTTCGAAGGCGGCCTTGAGCGATTCCTGGATGGCTTGGATTTCCCTGTCCGACTCGACCAGGGGCTGGCCGCCGGCCGACGCCGCCACCGCCGCTTCCAGCCGCGCCGCGGCATCGTCCAGGTAGGTTGCGGCTTCGGCGAAGGTGCGGGCGGCCTCGAACACGCCGGTCTGCCGCTTCTCGACCAGCCCGGGCGGGTTCAGCAACCGCCACGGGGCCAGGTAGATCGACTGGATGGTCAGCTTGGCCTGCTCGCTGAGCTCCTTGATGTTGGCGATGGTGCGCTCGATGGTGGGTCGATTGAGCACCACCAGCTTGCGGCCCTCTTCCGAAACGGTCTGCACGTTCGCCAGGGAAGCGTTCAGGTGATCCATGCTGACGTGTAGCTTGCCCAGCAGCGAAGACGGGTCGTCGCGCTTCAGCTCCACCCGCAACGCGGCGAGCACGTCCTCGTCCACGGCCCGCGAGACCCGTTCGACGCTGGCCAGCGTGTTGCGAATCGCCGGCCGGCGCTCGCGCAACCTCGCCGTCACCTCGCTCAGCCCCTCGCCCAGCCGATCCAGCGCCGCGTGCACCTTCACCAGCGCACTGGTTTGATCGGTCGTCGAAGCCTGTTCGCGCAGCGCGGCGGTGGTGGCGTTCAGGTCGTCCATGATCCCGTGAATCTTGCGCATGACGGTCGCTTGTTCCTGGGGGTTCATCTCGTTCCGCAGGGCGCGGGTCATCGCGTTCACGTCCTCCAGACTCGCGACTATCTTGTTCATCAGCGATCCTTCGGCGTCCTTGTCAACCATCTCTTCCAACTGGTCCACCATCCCGCCTGGCGTCAGCAGCCGGCGCGACAGGTTGCTGATCGTGGCCGACAGGCTCTCCGGCGGCAACCCCTCGATCGGGCGGGTCGGATCGAGCGGGCGGCCCGGCGTGCCGACGTTCAGAATCACCACAAACCCGCTGCCGCCCACCGCCGGTTCGTTCGTCGTGATCCGGCACCCCTCGAACAGCTCGAACTCCTCCTGGATCTCGGCCTCGACCACGATCATCAGTTGCTCGTGGACGCCCTGTTCGGATCGCACCATCACGTTCTCGGGCCGCACGTCCGTCACCTTGCCCACCTCCAACGCCCCGCTGAGCAGCACTGGGCTGCCCGACTTGAGCGGGGCGACGCCCTGCTCGTGACGGAAGTGGAGCACGATCGGACGCGTCCCGTATTGCAGGGCCGGGTAAATGAACAGGATCGTCCCCAGGAACAGGGCCAGGAATGCGATAACAACGATTCCGAGCACGAAGTTCTGCTGGCGAGCTTTCATCGCGACTCACCTCGTTTTCAGCCTGCCGACCGGGCAACCACCATCGCGGGGCGTTTTATAGCCTACCCGGGCGGCCGCGTTAAATGGTCGAACGGCGGAGTCAAATGGTCAAATGGTGAAATGGTCAAATCATACGCGTTCGGCTTGAAACGTGCGCGGTATGGAGACGTAGCGGCCGGGCCCCGCCTGCCCTGAACGCAGCCGAAGGGTACCGGCCGTCAGTGGCAATCTCATCCTCGGCGTTGGGTACGGGGCCCCAACGCTACATTTCAAAAGGGCACGTACTTATCGGGATTGGTCTCAGAGGCCCAAGGCTCGGGCGGCGGTGGCGACGCCGAGCGCGGCCAGGTAGGCGATTGTGGTCATCCCCGCGAACGAGGCCAGCGACCAAAGCCAGGAGGCCATCTCTTTGCCAAGGACCACCAGCGTGGCCGAACACTGCGCGCACAGCGCGAAGAAGACCATGATCGACAGTGCCACCGGGAGCGTGAACAGCGGCTGGTCGGTTCCCGGACGCTTCGCCTGCTTGAGGGCCGTGCGCAGCGAGACCGACCCTTCACCCTGCTCAGCGCCCAGGTTGAAGATGGTTCCCAGCGTGGCCACGATGACCTCGCGGGCCGGGAACGAGGCGGCCACGGCGACGCCCGATTCTGCTGTGACCCCGCCGCTGTAATGACCTAGACCGCGCGCAAAAAGCGCTGGCTACGCCCAAGAAGGGCCGGACGGCGGTTGCCGGCCGGTGTCCGTAACCGCTCCCGGCGTTTTTTCGCCCGCGTGATTCCCCGCAGCCGAAATCGCACCTAACCTCTTGATGCACGGAGCTTTACGCCTCTCACGCGGTCTCGAAGATTTGTCCGGCGTTTTTTGTGCGCGTCGCACCGAGGGCAATTCTCGCGCCGGTCGGCTGCGGCTAGGCGGCCGGGCGGAGGGGGTGAGCGGCTCTAGAAACCCCCGCCAAGACCCAACCCTCGATCACTCCGTGTCTGCCGGGTCCTTTACGATGAACACTGCCGGCGCCATCGACTGGTGATCGGGCACCACGCTGCCTGGCGCTCGCTGAATGTACCCGAAGACGTAGTAGGTCCCGGGTACCAGCGACGAGGGTATCTGATACGTGAAGGTGTCCAGCACGCCGTCGCCCTCGTCCTCTTCGTCCCCCTCAGCGATCCGATCGGCCAGGATCTCGATCTCCGACTCGCCTTCTTCGAGGGTTTCGTTGGGCGTCTTGTCGTCGTCGATCGTTATCCGGATGGTCGCCTCGCCGCTCGGATCGTCGTCTCGCCAGCGGATCGATAGGTAGTCGCCGGGGTTGAGCGTTTGGACGGAGCCCGGCTGCAGCAAGCCGATCAGCGGCTGATCCTCATCGGCTCGCCGAAAGACCAGCCCGTCGGCCTCAGCGGTCTCGGGCGCGCCCGAACCGGTGCTGATCACCATGAAGACGCGGTAGATGCCGTCATCGGCGGCGTCCCCTTCGGCATCGGTGCCGTCCCAGTCGAAGGAATCCTCATCCGTGTCGGACGAGACGAGCCGTTGCGAGAGAATGGTCGTTTCGTTCCCGTTGGCGTGATCGTCATCCGTGTCGATCTTCAGGTCGATCAGCACGTCTTCGTGCGTTGCGAACGTGAACTCGATCGTCAGTGGGTCATCCCCGACGAGGAAATCGGTGTCCTCCTCGGGCTGCGTTACTGCCGTCTGGGTCGGCTCGACGCCGTCGTCTCCTCCTACGACGGTGATTCGGGCTAACCCGTTGACGGTCTGAACAGGGTTGACGCCGTCGCTAACCACGGCGAAGGGCCGATACAGTCCATCCGCCACAGACACGCCCACACTGTTGGTGCCGTCCCACTCCAGACTCTCGTTTCCGCTCACAGTCGGCAGCGTCTGCTCGCCAATGATGGTCTCATTGCCGTTCTCGTGGTCGGTGTCGGAGTCGACGCCGATCTGCACGCTCCCGTTGCCATCGGGATCGCCGCCGACCCAGCCGATCGTGACGGTCTCGCCAGATTCCAGCGTGGTGTCCGTCGCCGGGGCAGTGAATTCGAAGCTGGGTGGGACGTCGAGGGTGATTCGGCCCGCCGCGGTCTCGCGACTCGAAAGCCCGCCCGCCTCGAGCGAGACGATGATCGCGTATTGGCCGGCTTCGAAACCAGTGGTGTCCCACTCGTACACGCCGCTGCCCCGCGTCTCGTCCGTCCTCACGCCCCCGGCGAGGATGGTCTGGACCATATCCGGGCGAAACTCGACCAGGATGGTGGCGATCGCTTCGCTGCCGGTGAGATTCACCGCGGTCCACTCGATCGGGACGACGTTGCCGAGCGGCACGGGGTGATCTGTGGAGGGGTACAGGACGGAGATGGCCAGGGTTTCCCCGGTCGCCGCCCCGGG
>JAUWXH010000479.1 GCA_030616465.1 Planctomycetota bacterium
ACTCTCTCGGCGGCGCGTGGCAGAAGGGCACCACGTTCCTGGTGAACACGTTCGCCGGCCTCGTCAGCGTGCTCATCGGCGGCTTGATCTGGTGGATTCTGCTGATCGTCGTGATCGTCTTCGTCCGCAACCACCTCCGCCGGCGCACCGCGCCTGTCGCGTAATGTGTGTGGTGGGTGCCACTGGTGGCTCGTCCACCAGTGATTTCGAAGTTCCCTAGGCCGCGTGCTTCACGCATCACCGACGTCTTCGCACGAGAAGTGCCGTAGGCACGTCTGACTGTAGCCCCGGGCGCGAGCCCGGGGTATGCGGGGACTAATCGTTTTCCTCATAGCCCCGAAGGGGCGGCAGAGCACATATCGGCCAGCAAAGGAACTCTGCCGCCCCTCCGGGGCTCGGATAAGGGAAAACATAGGGCCACGCTTCCCACGGGCTGGCGCCTTGCTGTTACCCACATCTTCGGTGGTATGCTTCGCATGAGTGAGCGGGTTGGCCATGTCGGAGATCGGCAGGGACGTCGGCGTTCGAGGCGGCGTTCGAGCGCGGGTGTGCCATGGATGGCGTGGTTACGCTGGCCCAGCGGAAGGTTTGGGCACGGGAGCAGTTTGGCGCCGCGCAACTCAGCGACGCGCGGCGGTTCTGGGGCCGCACCTCGCGCAGACGCGCGCCCGGGCGAGTGCGTTGCCGCAGGTGTTTCTGGTCCAGGACACCGCCGAGTTGAATTTCAGCGCGCATGTTCACTGTGAAGGCTGGGGGCCGATCGGCCACGGGAAGGGCCTGTGCGGGCTACATCAGCAGAATGTGTTGGCGCTGGATCCGGCGCTGCGTCGGCCGCTGGGACTGATGTACCAGCAGCACCATCGCCGTCAGGAACGGCCGACCAGCCCTGGGCGAACCGAGAAGCGTCGCACGCCTCTGGCGACGCGTGAGTCGCACTGGTGGGTCGCGGCGATCCGGCAGATTGGACGGCCGCCGGCGGGCGTGCGCTGGGTGCATGTGGGCGATCGTGGCGAAGACATTTACGGCGTGTATGACGAAGTCCGCCGGCAGGGCACGGACTGGCTGATTCGTGCGGCGCGCGACCGGCGTGTGCAAACGGCGAGCGGTCAGACGTGTTTGATGAGCTACGCGCGCAGCCTGCCCGCGGTGGCCGAGCGGGCGCTGAGGGTCCGCAAACCCGGCGGCGGGACGCGCGCGGCGCTGTTGCACGTGGCGGCCGGGCCGCTGACGCTCCTGCCGGTGCGGGCCGAGCGGGAATATCGCCGGCGCGCCCCGCTGGAGTGCTGGGTGGTGCGGACGTGGGAGTCCGAGCCGCCCGAGGCAAACCGGCCGTTGGAGTGGGTGCTGCTGACGAGCCGGTCCTGTGAGACGCCGGCCGCCGCGCTGTTCGTGGCCGAAGGCTACTCTCTGCGTTGGATGATCGAAGAGTTCCACAAGTGCGAAAAGACCGGCTGCCAGGTGGAGGCCCGCCAGTTGATGCATACGGACCGGCTTGAGCCCTTGATCGGGCTGCTAAGCGTGTTGGCGGTCTGGCTGCTCACGCTCAAATACGTCGCCCGCGACGAGCCGGATCGACCGGCAAGCGAATGCTTCGATGAGGACCTGGTCACGGTCATGGCTCGCTACCTCAAGCGTCCCAGCGAAACGCTCACCGTGGCCCAATTCTGGCGGGGTATCGGCCAGCTCGGCGGGCACCCCGGCCGCAAATGTGACGGCCCGCTCGGCTGGCTACGCGCGTGGCGCGGCTGGCAGAGCTTCCAACTCATTCTGCTCGGCGCGTCGCTCGTGCACCAACGGGAGCCGAATTGTGGGTAACAGCAAGCCCACGTCCGGTGGGAGACGCCCGTCAGGGCTTCAAGTCCGAGGCCCGCCCCCGTGATGTTTCCCATCTGAAACGCGGCGTTGCCAAACGCGATGGCCGCGACAACCAGTGACGTGGCCAGCACGCGCACGGCTCGGTTGGTGAACGTGGTACGGAGTGCGTCGCCAAGTCCTTCCCGCGTCACCAAGCCGAGCCGAGCTGACATCTCCTGCAGAACGATTGTCGCCACCACGGCGAAGACCAACGCCCAGGCAACGGCGAACCCGAAACCCGCCCCCGCCCGGCTTGCGGTGGTAACGGTCCCCGGACCGATGAACGCGGCCGTCACCAGCAGGCCGGGGCCGAACGCTCTACGCCGAATAGCAAGCATGAGAAGGTGTTCTCAACGGACGCCACATGATCCAGGTACCAGCGCCGCCGGCATAGCTACAGATAGACATGAGGCATTTCACAACAGATGTCTACTCTTTGGCGGCCAACAGCGCGAGTGCGCTTGACGTCATGCATCTGACGCCGGTCTCAATCGTCGGAGCCGGGTCAGCAGCGTACTTGCTCGAATGCAGGGGCGGCAGAGCCGGCGCACCCGGCTGGCGGCTCGCCTCGAATCGCTCCTTGTTCACGCTGCCCAACCAGAACATGAACCCCG
>JAUWXH010000372.1 GCA_030616465.1 Planctomycetota bacterium
GATCAGGCCGACCTCGGCATCCTGCTGAGCGACTGGGGATGCAGCGGCGGCGACTGCGCCGGCGACATCGACGGCGACGGCGACACCGATCAGGCGGACCTCGGTATCCTGCTGGCGCACTGGGGCGAGGGGTGCCTGTAGGTGATAAGAGGCCAAGCGGCCGGTGCTCGTACAATGACAATGGCGGGAACGGTAAACAAGGGATTCCGAATGAGGAGAAGCTGAGATGAGATGCCCCAAAATGAGCGCGACCATATTCACATTCGCAGTTGGCGGGCTGGTCCTCGCCGGAAGTGCGGGCGTTGCCCACGCACAGTGCCAAGCGAACGAACTGGCCAAGCTGACCGCCTCCGACGCCGCGGCGTATGACGCCTACGGCCACTGTGTCTCGATCAGTGGCGACGTGGCCGTTATCGGAGCGTGGCAAGACATCCATGCCGGCGTCTACTCCGGTTCGGCTTACGTCTACCGCTTCAACGGAACCGACTGGGTCGAGGAGGCCAAGCTGACCGCCGCCGACGCCGCGACGAACGACGAGTTCGGTGTCTCCGTCGCCGTCAGTGGGGATGTCGCTGTGATCGGAGCACATCTGGACGACGATGGTGGGCCTGACTCCGGCTCGGCATACGTCTTCAGCTTCGACGGGACCGAATGGATCGAGCAGGCCAAGCTGACGGCCTCCGACGCCGCGCCGTACGACAACTTCGGTTGGTCGGTTTCCATCAGCGGCGACACGGTCGTGGTCGGCGCGAACCTGGACGACGACGCGGGCCCCAACTCCGGCTCGGCATACGTGTTTAAGCGGCCGCCCGGCGGTTGGGTGGACATGACCGAGACCGCCAAGCTCACCGCCGGTGACGCCACCGAGAATGACGAGTTCGGCCGCTGTGTCGCTATCAGCGGCGATGTGGTCGTGATCGGTGCGCATTACGACAGCGACGGCGGATTTCAATGCGGGTCGGCGTACGTGTTCGTGAAGCCGCCGAGCGGCTGGGTGGACATGACGGCCGAGACCGCCAAGCTCACCGCGTCCGACCCCTCAGATCTTGACCGGCTCGGCCTCGCGGTTGCCATCGACGGTGATGTGGTCGTGGCCGGGGCCTGGGCTGACGACGACGGGGGCTCGGCCAGCGGCTCGGCGTACGTGTTCGTGAAGCCCCCGGGCGGCTGGGCGGACATGACCGAGACCGCCAAGCTCGTCGCCTCCGACGCCGTAGCGGGGGACCACTTCGGCTGGTCCGTTGCGATCAGCGGCGACGTGGCCGTGATCGGGGCGCCCGCTCACCTCTGGGATGGATCCGGCTTCGGCTCGGCGTACGCATACCGTTTCGACGGAACCGACTGGATCGAGGAAGCCAAGCTGAGCGCCTCCGACGGTGCGGAGGACGACGAGTTCGGCTATTGCGTTTCGATCAGCGGCGACGCGGCCGTGATTGGGGCGCGCTACCACACCACCGGTGGATACGACAACGCCGGCGCGACGTACCTGTATCGTGGCTTGTCCGACTGCAACGACAATCGCGTTCTGGACATCTGCGACATCACCGACGGTACATCGCCGGACGACAACGGCAACGGGATTCCCGACGAGTGCGACTGCACCGGCGATCTCGACGGCGACGGCGACACCGACCACGCCGACCTCGGCGTCCTCCTCGCCGACTGGGGCTGCACGGGCGGCGATTGCGTGGGTGATCTCGACGGCGACGGCGAGACCGGCCAAACCGATCTCGGCATCCTGCTCGCCGACTGGGGCTGCACACCGTGAAGAGGCGTGGCCGGCCCCGCGGCTGCGTCGTACGAAGGCTATATGTACGCGTCTCACGTCGCCGAGGTTCCTGAGCCCGCAACGACGGGGACGCTGGCTTTCGGTCTTCTAGGGGGACTCACACTGTCCTCCCACTCGAATAACGCCGTCATTGGCCCTCCTGCAAGGAACAACCTGTCCCCACTCGGTAGCGCAGACTCCTTGCGCCCACAACGTCACTTCGCCACCACGGGCACCGGCTGACGATCCTCACCCACGGCAACATAGGTCAGCGTTGCTTCGGTAACCGGGACGACCTGTCTGGGATCGGTAAAGCGCTCGGCGGAGACATTGACGTGCATAGTGATCGACGTACGCCCCACGCGGACCATCGTCGCGTAGAAGCTCAGCACGTCGCCGACGAAGACCGGTTCCTTGAAAACGACGCTGTCCATCGCGACGGTCACGTAGTTGTGTGCCGCGTGCTCGCGCGCTGCGATGGCCCCGGCCTGGTCGATGTAGCTCAGCAGCACGCCGCCGAAGATCGTCCCGGTCGCGTTGGTATCGCGCGGCATCATCATGACGCGAATTGCCGGGCAGCCCGCGGGTTGCTCACTCATTTCCGAGCCTGCCTTTCATTACTCAGAAACAGCGGCCTGGACCGCCTCGGTCACTTCGGCGATCACGCGCGGGACAACGTAGTCCCACTGGCCCTGCAGGCGCGCCCCGGCCGCCCGGGCGTGGCCCCCGCCGCCGAAGCGGGTGGCCAGGCTCGAAACGTCCAACTTCTGTTTGCTACGGAAGTTGACGCGGATCTCACCATCGGGCGCCTCGGTAAACAGTACGGCGGCCTCCGCGC
Source organism: Planctomycetota bacterium (assembly GCA_030616465.1). GTDB lineage: Bacteria > Planctomycetota > Phycisphaerae > UBA1845 > Fen-1342 > JAUWXH01. Next base: position 2,607 of record JAUWXH010000372.1, read on the forward strand.
AGCCGAGCCGTGTTGCCTCGTTCACGAGGTCCTCGGTCATGCTGTCGTCCGCACCGACCGCCGCGAAATCTGCCGGCCGAAGCGTCATGACCACCAGCCGGCCGTCGGCGTGCAACTGCAACCGGTCGAGCATGCGGGCGATCAGGCGGAGCTTGCTCGGCTGGTCCTGCTGGTAGATCGTCCGGTGAATCGCGCTCGGCTCGGCGCCCGCCTCGACCAGCTCGGTCACAACGCGGAGCGTACGAGCGTTGGTGTTGGAAAAGCGGAACCACCCGCAGTCTGTCGCGATCCCCGTGAACAACGCCGTGCCCATCACGCCATCCACGGACACGCCCACGGCGCGCAGCCACTCGGCGATGATCAGACACGTTGCCGCGGCGGTCTCGTCGAACACGCGCAGGTCGCCCTCACGCGTGCCGATCGCGTCGCGGGTGGCATGGTGGTCGATCACCAGGGTGCGCGGGGCACGGCCCAGATACTCGGCGATCGGCTCAAGCTGCGATACCGAACAGGTATCCAGAATGACGACCGCGTCGCACTCGGTCCCCAGAACGTCGCGGGTCTCGTCCCAGAGGTACCACTTGACCGCGGACGCGAGCAACGCATACCGCGGCGGAAACGGCTCAAACAGCACCACCTGTGGCTCAAGCCCGCGCCGCTGCAGGGCTAAAGCCATCGCCACCTGAGCCCCCAAAGCGTCCCCGTCCGGG
>JAUWXH010000102.1 GCA_030616465.1 Planctomycetota bacterium
CGTGGTGGGCGGTGCCCACCCTACATAGCTCGTCGGCGCGTTTCAGTAGCTCGACACCGCGGTCGATGGCCTCGCGGGCGGCGGTGCCGGTGATACCGACGACGCGGCGGATGCCCTTGGCGACCGCTTCCTCGCTCACGATCGCGAAGTGTTCGATCTCGCCGGTGGATTTGCAGTGTGTCCCGCCGCAAAGTTCGATGGGATACCGTCGCCACTCGGGATTGTCCGGGTTGCTCACGAGCGTTTTGACGCGCTCGCCGCAGCAGACCACGCGCACCGGGTCGGGGTACTTCTCGCCGAAGACGGCCCGCAGGCCGTTGATCCGCCGGGCTTCATCCGTCGGGCGATAGTCGGCGTACACAGGCAGATTGTCGCCGATCCGTTCGTTGACGAGCGCTTCGACCCGCTCGATCTCCTCCGGTGTCATCGGCTTAGAGTGCGAAAAGTCGAAGCGCGTCTTGTCCGGATCGACGAGCGAACCCTTTTGCTGCACGTGATCGCCGAGCACCTCCCGCAACGCCCAATTCATCACGTGCGTGGCCGTGTGGTTGCGCATCGTCGCGCGCCGAATGCTGGCGCGGACGATTGCTCGACACCGGCGTGCCGGCAGGTCTTCCGGGACGAGGTCATCGGCAGCGAGCTCATATAGGGACGGGACTTCGCCCGCTACCAGAACGCCAAGGTGCACAACCGTCGCGCCCACCTCTCGTGTGTCCTCCACACGAAAGGCAACCTCCCCCCATCGAATCTCACCCTGGTCGCCTACCTGGCCGCCTTTTGCTGCATAGAACGGCGTTCTATCCAACACGAAAGCCGCCCGATCGCCTGAACGCCACTGAAGTGCCGGCATGCCCAACGGCCCCCTCTCGTCCGCCGGGAATACACCTAGGACAAGAGCATCAGGGACATCGAGTTTCTCGTACCCGATGAAGGATGACGGCCCCAATGCGTGGAATGGAATCTCGGCGTCGGGGTGCTCGAACTCCAGGTGACCGCTGGCCTTCCTCGCGCGCTCGCGAGCTTGCTCCATCAATCGCTCGTACTCGCCGATGTCCACGCGGAGGCCTTTTTCTTCGGCCATGATCTGGGTGAGGTCGATGGGAAAACCGTAGGTATCGTGGAGCTTGAAGGCTATTTCACCCGGTAGAAGTTGATGGTCCCTCTTCCAGCGGAGCATCGAGTGAGCCGAGATGTGCGCCCCCGTTTTTACCTCCAAATCACGCGCTTGATTCCACGCACGCTTCGCAAACTTGGTCTCTTCCGAATCCCCTTTGTGGATAATGGCTCGCGTGTATTGATGTTCCGCCTGATTCATCCAAAGCGCATCGAACGCCCGACGCATATCATCCGACGGTTGTTGGGGCCACACCATGTCCTTCAGACCGAGTTTTTGAATTGTCTCCGCAGCGCCGTCGAACAGGGCGATGCCGCGGTCGAGTGTGCGGTCGAAGGATTCCTCTTCGTCGCGGATGATCTCCGCGACGCGATCGGGGTCTTCGCCCAGCTTGGGGAACGCGTCGCCGAGGGTTTCGACGACGGCGGGAACGAGCTTGTACAGGAACGGCTCGTGCACGTTGAAATACTGCCAGCCGTAGCGGACGGCGCGGCGGAGGATGCGGCGCAGGACGTAGCCGCGGCCCTCGCGGTCGGGGACTGCGCCGTCCGTGAGGGCGAAGGTCAGGCAGCGGATGTGGTCGGCGATCACGCGGTATGAGGTGTCGAGCATGAGCTGGTCGCGGGGCAGCGCCGCGCCCGCAGCGCCGCGCGGACTGAAGTCCGCGGCTCCTCGATCAGGAAGAGTTCCTTGATACGGTGGGGCACCGGTCACGTCGCGGATGGCCTGGAAGATCGGCGTGAACAGGTCGGTGTCGTAGTTGCTCGATTTCCCTTGCAGCAGAGCGCAGACACGCTCGAAACCCATGCCGGTGTCAACGTGCTTGGCCGGTAGGGGGGTGAGCTTGCCATCGGGGCCGCGGTTGAACTGAATGAACACCAGGTTCCAGATTTCGATGACGCGCGGGTCGCCGGCATTGACCAGCTCGGCACCGCTCTTGTCCGGCGTGAGGTCGATGTGGATCTCGCTGCACGGTCCGCAGGGCCCGGTCTCGCCCATCTCCCAGAAGTTGTCTTTGACGGTGCCGGGGTGGATGTGGGCGGGGTTGATGTCGGTGACCTCGGCCCACAGGTCGCGGGCTTCGAGGTCGGGTTCGAGGTTGGCGGCGGGCGGGACGCCCGTATTCCCCTGTTTCGCGGGCGGGATGCTCGCACTCCCGGTGCCGCCGAAGTACGTCGCGTGCAGCCGCTCTTTGTCGAGCCCCCACACGTCGGTGAGCAACTCCCAGGCCCAGGCGATGGCCTCGCGTTTGAAGTAGTCGCCGAACGACCAGTTGCCCAGCATCTCGAAGAAGGTGTGGTGGTAGGTATCGTGTCCGACGTCGTCGAGGTCGTTGTGCTTGCCGCCGGCGCGGATGCAGGGCTGGGTGTCGGCGGCGCGGCTATAGGGCCTGGTACCCGTCGCCAGGAACACGTCCTTGAACTGGTTCATCCCGGCGTTGGTGAACAGCAGCGTCGGGTCGTCGTACGGCACCAACGGCGAACCGGGCACGATCTCATGGCCGTGTCGGCGGAAGAACTCGAGGAACTCGTTTCGCACGTCAGCGGCCGAGCGGGTCACGACCGATCCTTCCTGTCTTTGAAGCTTCCGTTAGCCACAAAGCGCCATTCTACGCTGACTGCGCGGGATGTCGAAACAAAGGGGTGCCGGGAGGGCGAAGCTCCTGCTTAGCCCGGGGCGGTGGCGCGGTCGGAGCCTCACCGGCCCCGTTAAGCAGGTCCGCCGTATCCCGTGTACGTGAATGACGGTCTAGATGTGTATCCTGAGCCCGCGGCGACCGGCGAGCAACACGGTCATGAGCAGCAACGCCGCGCTGGCCGGCTCGGGCGTGCTCAGGTAACGCTGGTCGGAGCCGAATTCGATGATGCTGGCATTGGCCGCCGGGAGGAGCTGTTCCTCGGTCAGCGTGCCGGTGAGCGTCAGTTCGTAGCAGATAGAGTCGCTGACGGCCGGCTGGTTGCCGGGGATCTCGAGGATCGGCGGGTCGGCCGCGATTCCCCCGAATGGTCCGTTCACGGTCCCGTTGCCGCCGTCGAAGCGCGTGGTTTCGCCGCCGCCCTGGCCGTTGCTCGTGCTGATAACGTGCTGGTAAGCCTCCATGAGATCGCCGCCGAAGTCGTTGGTCCAGAGCCATTCCTCGGCGACGCTGTCGCCGGCGACCCGATCGGACCACGAGCCGAGGCCAATTGAGCCGGGCCCGACAACCGCGGCGTCCCCGCTGAGAATATCTACACCGGGCAGGTTGATGCCGAGCGAGACCAGGAGTGAGTCGGACACCTCAAAGCTATCGGGCACGCCAGTGCTGGTGTTCTCCAGCAGGACGCTAAGCTGGTTTCCATCGATGGCGAACGTGCCGCGGGCGGCAAGACCGTTGAGCGGCTCGTTGTTGTTGCCGCCGGCGTCAGCCGTGTATTCGACGATGATGTCGGCAGCGGCATAAGGCGCCGATGCGAGAGCTGCCAACGTGCACAGAAACCAGGCCGATGCGCGCATGTCACTCCTCCTGTTTGTTGTACTCGCCGCGCGGCGTGTACGACTGCCGCCGGGTAGTGCTGGGATTATTCACTCAGATGACACTAGTTAATCGTCAGTGCGGCAGGCCGTCAAGGAAATTCTGAGACGGTCCGAGAAATTATGGGTTAGCTGGTTCCTGCTCGCCGGAGATGCAAAAAAAGAGCCGCGCGTTCGGCGCCGGACTCATCCCCAGCAGGTGAGAATCCGCGCGGATTGATCGGTGCCCGCATAGGCGAATAGCGCCGGCGTGGTAACACACTCGCGGTCAGGGTGGCGCGGTGGGTGAGGAGAGGGGCGCTGCAGACCGGCGCAGACCGCGGGCAGCGTGTTCACGCGTCTTTGTGCATGAAGGGGAGCCCTCGATACCCGCGGTTGTAGGATCGTAGGCAGGCACGGCGGCTCAGGTCAAAGCGGTCCACCCAGAAAAGGCCGCCGCTCGCTCCTCGAGCAAGGCGGTTTGCGACGCGTCGGACGTCCACAGGGCAGGGGGCAGGGAAAAGGCCGCGGGCCAGCCGGTCCGCGGACGGCTGACCCGCACGGGTTCGTGGGCAAGGCGCGTGGAGCATCGGAGAGCCGTGGGGTTCACATTCTCTCCGATTATTAGAATGCTAGGTGGCCAATCGTGTGGATCAAGCGCGGTGGGGGCAGGGCCGAGAAAGCCTGGACTGCCGGCGTGCCCGGCCACGGTCGCCGCCAAGAAAAAGCCGGCTTCCATGGCGGCGTTTCAAAGCCAACGTGTACGTTTGACGAACCACGAAGGCACCAAGACACAAGTGTCTATTCCGTAAGGGGTCAGCATCGAGCGAGGCGCGCGTGCCACGCCCAAGCGCGGCGCGGGCATGCCGTTCGCGCCCGTTTGAGCATGCCCGCGCCGGCGACCTGACGGCTCCGGCTTGGGCATGGCACCCGCCGCTCTGTCAGATAGGTGGACGTTTTCGGTCCTCAGCGGCCGGCCGGCGCCGACCTGCACAGGCGATGCGTGGCCGCCTCTTGCACCAATGCGGCGAAGAGCCGCAGGTGCTCCGGGCGGTCGAGCAGGTCTTCGGGGTGCCATTGGACGGTGAGCAGGAAGCGGCCGTCGCAGTCCTCCGAGGCCTCGACGACGCCATCGGCGGCGATGGCGACCGTGCGCAGGCCCGTGCCGAGGCGCTCCCCGTCCACGATCTGGTGGTGCCGGCTGTTCACTTCGAGGCGGGTGTTGCCGACGATCTGGGCCAGGCGCGAGCCCGGGTCGATCTGCACGTGGTGGAACGCGTTGACGTCCTTGGGGAGGTGGTGCGTGACCGGCGGCGTCAGGCCCAGATCGTCCACGTGCTGGATCAGCGGCCCGCCACGTGCCACGTGGGCCGCTTGGTGCCCCAGGCACGTCGCGAAGATAGGGATTCCGGCCCGGTCGGCGCGGCGAAAGAAGTCAAGCTCGAACCGCGCTCGGCGCTCGTGCAGGGGGATTGTCTTGGGGTGCGGCGACTCGCCGAACAAAACCGGTGGAAGGTCGAACCCCCCGCTGAACATCAACCCGTCGTAGCAGGTGAGGATCTCGTCGAGCAGGGCGTCGTCGTAGTCGGGCGGCACCGGGACGGGCTGGGGCAAGCCGCCCGCCGCGAAAACCCCGTCCGTGTAACCGGCCAGCAGATACGACTGCTCGCGTGGCGTCTCGTCCTGATTCACGCCGAAGTTGCTGGTCACGCCGATATTCGGTCGCATGTTATCTCCGTGGATCGAGCACCCGGCGGGCGACCCCGCCGAATCTCACGCGGCTTGCCGGCGTCGGGCCGTTGCACGCCGGGCGATGGGCGGTATAGTAACGGATGGTTGGGTTGGCGCGGTCCCCGCTCGCTCGGCGGGGAAAACAACCCCATCATGTTCTGGCAGCCTGGTGACGCGTGCAATCAAGCAACGGCCGTAGACGCAGGTTCAGGTGGGCAGGTTGGATCGGCCTGGGCGTCGGGGTGCTGTGTCTGGCAGCGCCGCCGGCGACCGGCCAGGACCAGGTCACCGAGGGCATGACCGTCAAGCGGGTCGAGTTGGAGGGCCTGCAAACCATCAGCGAGGGTTATGTCCGGCGGGTGATCAAGACTCGTGCGGACCAGCCCTTCGCCCGCCGGCAGGTCCTGGAGGACACCCGCGAGCTCTTGCGGACACGCAAGTTCCTGAACGTCTTCGCCACGACGCGGGTGGAGGAAGGCCAGGCGGTTGTCGTCTTCACCCTTCAGGAGAAGCCGGAGATCATCTCCGTCGAGCTGGAGGGCAACAAGCGCTTCAAGGACGAGGAACTGTTCAAGCTGACGCCGGTGGCCGGCCAGCCGATCGACCGCTACGAGATCAATCGGGGGCGCGAGGACATCGAGCGGAAGTACAAGGAAGCCGGCTACTACTACAGCGAGGTCGAGCTTGACGAGCGTGCCCTGGCCGAAGAGGGGCGGGTGATCTACCGCATCACCGAGGGCCCGCGGGTCAAGGTGCGCAAGATTCGGCTGGAAGGGGCGCGTTCCTTCCCGGGGCTGCAACTGAGATCCAGGATCCAGACAAAGACCTACCTGTGGATCTTCCGCAAGGGTGCGTTCGATGAGGATCAGGCCGAGCGCGACGCGCTCGCGCTCCAGACCTTCTATCGCGAAGAGGGTTTTCTCGACGCGCGCGTGGGCTACCGCCTGGAGTTTGACACGGTGGATCGCTCAAACCTGACGGTCATCTTCGTCTTCGAGGAGGGCGACCGCTACCGGATTCAGGATGTCCGCTTGAGCGGCAACGAGGTCTTCAGCGATACGCAGATACGTGGCGTGATGCAGCTCGGCCCCGGTTCGGTCCTCCGCGAGGAAACGCTGCGCCAGGACCTCCGCCACATCAGGGACCTGTACGGCGAAATCGGCTACGTCGATGCTGATATCGGGCCGCGGCCGGAGTTTCTCGAAGAGCCCGGCGTGGTGTTGCTCAATCTTGACGTCCTCGAGGGCAAGCGTTCGCGCTTCGGGCGGATCACCGTCCGCGGCAATCAGCGCACCAGGGATGAAGTGGTCCGCCGCGAGCTGCGGTTCTATCCCGGTGAGGACTACAACACGATCAAGGCGCGCAAGGCCGAGCAGCGACTCGAGGAGACCGGGCTGTTCACCCGCGCGACCATCACGCCCCTGGTGGACGTGGACGGGTTCCGTGAGGCGCTCGTCGAGGTCGAGGAGGCCGAGACGATCCTGTTTCTGATCGGCGTCGGCGTCAGCACCGATAGCGGCGTGCTGGGCTCCCTGAGTATCGAGAACCGGAACTTCGATCTGTTCGATTGGCCGCGCACCTGGGGCGAGTTCTTCCGCGGCCGGGCCTTTCGCGGCGACGGCCAGCGGCTGAGCTTCCGGGCGGAACCCGGCACCGAGCT
>JAUWXH010000484.1 GCA_030616465.1 Planctomycetota bacterium
CGTCTTCGCGCGCAACCAGGGCGGCCCCGACAACTGGGGGAAAGTGGCCAAGCTCACCGCCTCCGACGCCGCGCCGAATGACTGGTTCGGCCATGCTGTTTCCATCAGCGGCGACGTTGCTGTGATCGGTGCGTTTCGAGACGACGATGGGGCCGTGGACTCCGGCTCGGCGTACGTGTTCGAGCGCAGCCAGGGCGGCCCTGACAACTGGGGCCAGGTGGCCAAGTTCTCCAACCCCGACCCCGTGGCGGATGACCATTTCGGCGAAGCCGTTGCCGTCGGCGGCGACGTGGCCGTGATCGGCGTGCAGCAGGACGACGATGACGGATCGAACTCCGGCTCGGCTTACGTGTACCGATTCAACGGGGCCACTTGGATCGAGGAAGCCAAGCTCACCGCCTCTGACGCCGACACAATCGACTTCTTCGGTCGGAATGTTTCTATCAGCGGCGACATGGCCCTGTTCGGGGTGCTCGCGAACGACGACGCGGGAGCGCAGTCCGGCTCAGCGTACATCTTCCGTGGCCTGTCCGACTGCAATGACAATGGGACACTGGACATCTGCGACATCGCCGACGGCACGTCGCAGGATGCCAACGACAACGGCATTCCCGATGAGTGCGAGTGCCCGGGCGATATCGATGGTGACGGTGACACCGACCACTCGGACCTGGGCGAGTTGCTTTCGGCCTGGTGCTCGCACGAGGGCGACCCCAACTGGAATCCGAGTGCAGACCTAGACGGCGACGGCCATGTTGGTCACGGTGACCTGGGCATCCTGCTCGCCGACTGGGGTTGCTCCGCCAGCCCGTAAGACGCGTTCTGGGTACGCGTTAATCCGCTTGGATTAACGCGGCGGAACCGCTATGCTAATGGTAGTGCACAACATGGGGGAGAGGAGTTTTGCATGCGCGCGTTAGTTTTGACCGCATCGCTGGGTCTGGCCTTCGCCGGCTTGTTCGTCGGCGGCGTGGCAGCAGACGAGACTGAGGACATCATTAACCAAGCTTCCGTGGAGGAGTACCACTCGTACTTGCGGGTGCTCACGGGGGTTGATCCGGTTCCGGGCACCGACCCGCCGGTCTATCTGACGAACCGCTACTCGTTCTACGACGAGATTCACGTGGCCGCCCAGTGGATCTACGATCACTTCGCCGCGCTGGGGCTCGACACGTCGTTCCATGAGTTCGACCCGGCTTACGGGCCGAACGTGATCGGCGAGCTGTACGGCAGCACGCGGCCCGAGGACATTTACATCATCTGCGGCCACTTCGATACGTATCACGCCGCCGACCAGCACAACGCGCCCGGCTGCGATGACAACGCCAGCGGGACGTGCACGGCGATGATGGCCGCACGGATTCTCTCGCAGTACGAGTTCGAGGGGACCATCCGCTTTATCGCGTGGGCGGGCGAGGAGCAGTGGATGGTGGGCAGCCTGGCATATGTCGCCGACGCGTGGGCCGCCGGTGAGAATATCGTCGCCGCCATCAACCTGGACATGATCCTCCACCCCGGCTTTGACAACCACGATCCCGACCCAGATTATGATCTGGACATCGAGGGCAACAACCCCTCGCAGTGGCTGGCCCAGTATCTGGCTGAGCAGTATGCCGCGTACACGCCGATCGACTTCGAGGTGCACAACAATCCGGACTACGTGTCGGACCACTGGTCGTTCTGGCAGTACGGCTACGACGCGGTCGGGCTGTGCGAGAACACGACGTACGAGATTTGGGGCGGCTCGAACGATTCCTACCACCAGACCACCGACACGATCGACAACCCGCACTTCGACTGGGACTTCGCCCTGCACGTGATTCGCGGCGGCATGGCCGGCCTGATTGACTTGGCGGGGTTGATACCTCCCGAGTGCCCCGGCGACCTGGACGGCGACGGCGATACGGATCAGTCCGACCTGGGCATCCTGCTGGGCGATTGGGGTTGCGACGATCCGGTGAACGGCTGTGCCGGCGACCTGGACGGCGATGACGACACCGACCAGTCCGACCTCGGCATCCTGCTGGCCGACTGGGGCTGCGCCGTCGGGCCGTAAGTGACTACGATTGCCCTGCACATCATCACGTGACGAGGCCGCCGGGAGGGTAGAGGGCTCGGGCGGGCTGCCCGCGTACCCGGAGAAGTACGAAACCTTTCGTTGACTCTACGAAGGCTTTCGTATACACTAGCGATGGAGCGCCGACGCCCTGCCTCCTCCCAGCGGCGGGCGACGCATCGCTCCGGCGGGAGTATGCCCGATGGCCAAGCTGCCCACGCCGCGGCCGACCGATGCGGAACTGGCGATCTTGCGGGTACTGTGGCGCGCGGGCCCCAGCACGGTTCGGCAGGTCCAGCAGACCCTCAGCCGGGCCCGGC
>JAUWXH010000131.1 GCA_030616465.1 Planctomycetota bacterium
TGGCAACCCGCTCTGGGTGCTGTTCAAGATTCTGGCCGTCCTGTTCGCCGTCTCGACGATGCTGAACTCGTTCGGCGGCGGGAACATGTTCCAGGGCTGGAACGTCTCCAACACGCTCCGGTCATACTTCAACGTCAACGAGTACTTCTCCGCGACGATCGTGGCGGCGCTGGTGGCCCTGGTGATCATCGGGGGGATCAAGCGCATTGGGCAGGTGGCCTCGAAGCTGGTCCCGTTCATGTGCGTGATCTACGTGCTGGGGGCGCTGTACGTGATCGGGACGAGCGTGGTTGACGTCCCCTACTACCTGGGGCTGATCTTCAAGTCCGCGTTCACGCCGAGCGCCGAGGTCGGCGGCTTCGCCGGCGCGACGGTCTGGATCGCCTTCCAGCAGGGGCTGCGACGGGCGTGCTTCTCGAACGAGGCCGGGGAAGGCTCGGCGGCGATGGCCCACGCCGCCGCCAAGACCGAGGAGCCGATCCGCGAAGGCGTCGTGGCCGGCATCGGACCGTTCGTTGACACGCTGATCATTTGCACGATGAGCGCTCTGGTGCTGCTGATGAGCGGAGCGTGGAACCGGCCCCCGGTCGGGACCGTGGCCGCGATCAGCCAGAACACCGTCGTCGTGGAGTGCACCGGGGAGCTGCCCGAGAAGATGGACGCCCTCTACGTGGACCGCGTGCAGCCGGGCGACGAACGGAGACTGACCATCTACGTCGAGCGCGGCGACAGCGAGAAGCTCGACACACTGGCCGTCGGGATCCTGGAGCTGGGACGGGATCAAACGCGGCCGGGTTGGGCCGCCGTGCAGACGGTGACGCTCGATCTGACCACGGTGGAAGAGGATGACCGCGAGAAGATCGCCAAGATCAGCGCAGGTCAGCCCGTGCACCTCGACATGGAGGGCGCCGACCTGACCGCTTTCGCCTTCGACACCACCATCTTCGGCTTCGGCAAGTACATCGTCACGCTGGGCGTGTGCCTGTTCGCGTTCAGCACGATGATCAGTTGGAGCTACTACGGCGAGAAGGGAGCCGAATACCTGCTCGGCCCGCAGGCAATTCTGCCGTACAAGTTCCTGTTCGTGATCTTCGTGTTCCTGGGGATGGTGCTGAAGAAGTTCCAGACCGTCTACGACTTCTCCGACGCCACCACCGGGCTGATGGTGCTGTGCAACCTGCCGGCGGTGCTCATTCTCTCGCCGCACGTGCTCCGGGCCGGCAAGGAGTACTTCCGCCGGCTGGATGGCGGCCAGATGCCGCGTCTGCGGTAGCGGCTGGTGTCTCTGCAAATCCAACGGTCGGCGTCCTACCGACCGTAGACGCCAGAGGAGGCCCTGACCCGGCGACCGAGCCTCTGACTGCACTGCCGTTGGCATCCTCTTGCCCGCGGGGTTCCGCGCTGTATGGTGTTCGTTGGTGCGGAACGGGACGGCCAGGTTCCCCGTCCGCAAACGGAGATCATCTGCATGCCCGAACCGGAGTCGGCCGGCAAGACCAAACCTCACCGCAGCCGCATCGGTGCCACGCTGAAGGTGCTGATCCGCACGCGCGTGATGGCGGGTCTGTTGGTAGTGCTGCCGGTCTACATCACCATCATGCTGATCAAGTTCGTCTTCGGGCTGATGCGGGACTCGTCGCTGTGGGTGGTCGAGGCCTACCTGCGCAGCTCGCTCGGCGAACCACTGCTCGAACGTTGGGAAGTGTTTGTTACTACCCCCGATGGGCCGGAGCTTCTATCCGTCGCTACTGCGCTAGCGAACTTGGAAGAGCGCCTTGGACACGTCGCGAATAGCGAGGAATTCCTCGAAATCCTCCCGGAACGCATCGAATGGGGCATCGCGATTCTTTCGGTCCTGCTGACAATCACCATCCTCTATGCAGTGGGAATGTTCACCGCCAACATCTTCGGCCGGCGACTGGTCGAAATGTTCGAGCGTTTCGTCGCTCGCGTACCGATGGTCAAGACCGTCTACCGCGCCTCGAAACAGATTCTGACCACGCTGACCGGCGAACAGACGCAGAACTTCCAGCGCGTCGCGTTGGTCCCCTTCCCGCAGGAGAAGATGCGCTGTGTGGGCTTTGTCACCGCAATGTTCAACGACTCCCGTACCGGTGAGGAACTCGCCACTGTCTTTATCCCGACCACGCCCAACCCCACCACCGGCTACTTGCAAATCCTCAAACGCAAGGACCTGGTCGAGCTGGATTGGAGCGTTGAGGAGGCGGTACAGACAATCATGTCCGGCGGCATCCTGCGACCGGATTTCCTGACAATCGTGCCCGGGGCCCAGCAACACAAGGATTTGCCGCCAGTCAAGCCGCCGGGCTCACAGCCCACACCCGGCGATGCGTCTTAGCCGAACGCGGCGGCGGGTGGCACGGTCTAGCGAAGCCAGGCCGTGGTTCGCCAAGCGTCGTAAGAGACGTTCGGCCAGCACGGCCCCTACAGCAAGCTCTTGAGCGTCTCAGCAATGCGGTCCACGTCGGCCTCGGTCAGACCGTTATGGAACGGCAGGGCAATCGTCCGGGCGGAAAGCGCCTCGGTGATCGGGAAGTCCCCGAGCTTGTAGCCGAACTGTTCCACGTAAAAGGGCTGGAGGTGGATGGGCGTGAAGTAATCGCTGCACGCGATGCCGGCCTCACGCAGCTTCTGCAATATGGCGTCGCGATCCTGCTGGGAATACTCGTCCGCCAGCCGCACGACCATCACGAACCAGCTTTTTTGCACGTCGTCGGGGACTTTCTGCATGATTACGCGCGGCTCGTCGGCGAGCCGTTGGCGGTACCACTCGGCGACCTGCGACCGCTTGGCGATGATCCCATCCAGCCGGCGCATCTGTATGACGCCCAGCGCACAGTTCAGCTCACTGAGGCGGTAGTTGTAGCCCAGGCGGGCGTGCTGAAGCCAACCGGCGTCCGGGTCGCGGCCCTGATTACGCACCGAACGGACCAGGAACGCGATCTCATCGTCGTTCGTGACGACCATGCCGCCCTCGCCGGTCGTGATCTGCTTGTTCGGGTAGAAGCCGAACGTGCCGGCCTCGCCCAGCGTGCCGGCCGGGCGACCCCGGTAGGCCGCCCCGAGCGCCTCGCAGGAGTCTTCGAGCACACGGAGGTTGTGCTTGCGGGCCAGCGCCCAGATCGCGTCCATGTCCGGGATCGACCCGAACACATCGACCGGCAGAAGCGCTTTGGTCCTCGGCGTGACGGCGGCCTCGATCCGTGCCGCGTCGATCTGCCAGGTCCGCGGGTCGATGTCCACGAAGACCGGCTTGGCACCGTCGAAAAGAATGCTGTTGGCCGAGGCGATGAACGAAAACGGCGTGGTAATCACCTCGTCGCCCGGGCCGAGCCCCATCGCCCGCCAGCACAGGTGCAGCCCCGCCGTCCCGCTGCTGCAAGCGACGGCGTGCTTGACGCCCAGCCGTTCGGTGAACGTCTGCTCGAACTCGGCGAGCTTGGGCCCCAGGCTGAACTGAGGTGTTCGCAGCACGCTCAGGACGGCATCGATTTCCGCCTGCGTGATGTCCGGGCCGGATAAGCTGATCTGTTGCCTCACGCCACGCTCCCAGTCACAGCCGCTCCACGGGGTCACCCCCGATCCCCATGCCCCGGGCCTCCATCGCTGGACGCACTGCCCGCGCCGAGCGCGGAAGGCTATCATATCGTCTGATGCGAAGGACGGCTCCCCGCAAAACCTGGCTGCCCGACTTCCGCCGCTCGCTGGCGTTCCTGCGCCCACACCGCCGACCGCTGATCATCGGGTTGGTGATGGCACTGGGCGTGAGCGTGTTCTACACGTTCAGCATTTCCAGCGTCGTTCCGCTGCTGAAGGTGATGTTCGCGGATCACGAGACGCTCGCGGACTGGTTGCACCGTGTGGAGACCGAGCACCGCCTGGGGGTGAGCCTGGTCCCTGACCTGCCGGACGACCCGGCCGGGCTGACGATCGACCGCGTGCGCGCCGGCTGGCCTGCCGCCGGCGTGCTGAACGATGGCGACCGAATCGTGTCGATCGCCGGTCACGCCCCCAGCTCGTATGCCCTGATGCACCGCTTGAGCAAACACGCGCCGCAGCAACTGGAGGCCGTGCTCATCGAATCCCCCGACGGCGCCCGCCGCGAGGCTCGGCTCACCTTACGCCCCTACCGCTGGTGGTGGGGTGTTGCCGAGGCGGCCGCGGCGGCATTGCCGGCCGGAAAAGACCCGACCAGCCGGCTTTATACGCTCGGCATCGTGATGGCCGTGCTGGTGCTCGTCTCGCTGTTGGGCAGCCTATGTCGCTTCGCCAACGCGGGGCTGGTCGCCACCGCGGTCCAACGCACCGTGCACGACCTACGCACCAGGCTGGCCGATCACGTCCTGCGCCTGCCCCTGCACTGGCATAGCACCCAGCCGCCCGGCGACACCCTCGGCCGCTTCGCCAACGACCTCAACAAGGTCGAGATCGGCATCTGGACGCTCTGCGGCAAGACCGTGCGCGAGCCGCTCAAGGCGATCGGCGTGCTGGTGCTTACTGTCGCGATCGACTGGCGCCTGCTGGTCGTGGCGGTGATCGGCATTCCGATCGGCGCGCTGGTGATCCGCACCTTCGGCCGAATGGTCAAGCGGGCCCAACGGCGAGCCTCACAATCCTGGGGCCGCCTGCTCGATCATCTCGACGAGCGCCTGGCCGGTATCCGCGTCGTCAAAGCGTACAGCATGGAGGCTGCCGAGAGCCGCCGCTTCGAGCGCGAAGGCCGCACTCTCCGGCACGCCCAGACGCACATCGAGCTGGTGGATGCCGCCACCAAGCCCTCACTCGAAACCCTGGCGATGGTGGCCGTGGCCGCGTTCATCGTCTACGGCGGCAGCCGGGTGTTTCATGGGCAGCTCGAGCCGCACCTGTTCTTCGCGGCGGTGGTGTGCCTGGCAGGCATCTTCGATCCGGTCCGCAAGATGGGGAACGTCAACAACCGCCTCCAGGCCGCGGAGGCCTCGGCCCGGCGACTGTTCGAGCTGCTCGACCTGCCGAGCGAGGAGCCGCAGGCCGCCGCGCGCGACGGCTTGGTGCTGCCCCATCTGGAACGGACCATCGAGTTCCACGACGTGAGCTTCGCGTATCCCGCCAACCCCGACCGCACCGTGCTCGACGGCATCAAGCTGACCGTCCGGCGGGGCCAGGTGGTCGCGCTGGTCGGCCCGAACGGCTCCGGCAAGACCACGCTCATGTCCCTGCTGATGCGCTTCTACGATCCGACGCGCGGGCAGATTCTGATCGACGGGCAGGACATCGCCGAGGTAACGCTCGAATCTCTGCGGGCGCAAGTGGGGTTGGTCACGCAGGAAGCCGTCATCTTCTCCGACACCGTGCGCGACAACATCGCCTACGGCACGAACGACGGGACCGAGGACACAATCCGCCGGGCCGCCCGGCTTGCGCACGTGGACGAGTTCCTCCATGAGCTGAGCCGCAAGCATGACGCGAGAATCGCCCACGGCTACGACGCCCGCATCAGTGCGCGCACGCTCTCCGGCGGTCAGCGGCAGCGGATCGCCCTGGCGCGAGCCATTCTGCGTGACCCGCCGATCCTGATCCTGGACGAAGCGACCAGCCAGGTGGACAGCGAGTCGGAGCGGAAGATCCAGGAGGCGATGGAGGACGCGTCGCGCGGGCGGACCACGTTTATCATCGCCCACCGCTTCAGCACGATCGCGCACGCCGATTTGATCGTCGTGCTGAACGAAGGACGCATTATCGCCACCGGCCACCACGACGAGCTGCTGCGTTCCTGCCCGTTCTACGTCACCCTGTGCGAGACGCAGTTCGCCCACGCGACGTGAGCTCGGTAAGGACGTCGGCAAGCTGGCACGCCGTGAGAAATCCCGACTAACATGTCGTGCAGAGACCAGCGGGGCGCACTATGCCGACCTCGACCTCACGAGAGCACGACTCATCCCCCGGCGGCGGAACGCCACGGCCGGACCAAACACCGAGCGCGGACCGGGCAAGCTGGGGCCGAACCGGGCGGGTGGACCGGTTTGCGCTGCCGATCGCCGTATTCGTCCTGCTGATCTGCACCGTGACGCGTTTGCCCCCGGGCATTTGCTTCGACGATCCGGGTGATTTGCAGGCTGCTGCCAGCGCGTTGGGTATCGCCCACCCACCCGGCTATCCCGCGTATGTATCGTTGGGTTACCTGCTCACGCAGATTCCGGGCGTGTCGCCCGCGTACGCCGTCACGTTGGGCTGCCTGGGTGCTGGTCTGACGGCCCTCGCTCTTGCCGGTCTGATGCAAGTACGGCTGGGAACCAACGCCTGGATCGCCGCCACGCTGGTCCTGGCGCTGGGCGCCCACCCGAAG